>CAYQAD010000241.1:0-4188 GCA_964415125.1 uncultured Phycisphaeraceae bacterium
CGGGCGACTCCAAGGGCAACACGCCCAGCCGGGCCGGCGACGTGCGCGAGGCGATCGCGCTGGAGAACCAGACGCCCGACCTCTGCCCGCTGTTCACGGTGCAGGTCATCCGGGGTGTCAAGGTCGGCCCGAGCCCAGCGTGGCTCGCCGAGGCGCTCGAGGCGGCCGGGCAACGACCGATCAACAACGTCGTCGACGTCACCAACTTCATCACGCTCGAGCTCGGGCATCCCTGCCACGTCTTCGACCTGGCGAAGCTCGCCGGCTCGAAGCTGATCGTGCGCCACGCCTCAACCAAGGAGAAGCTCACCACGCTCGACGGCAAGGCCCACGAGCTCGCCGAGGCCGACCTCGTCGTCGCCGACGCGGAGCGTGCCCAGTCCCTCGCGGGCGTCATGGGCGGCGCCGACAGCGAGGTGGGCGAGGGCACCGTCGACGTCGTGCTCGAGATGGCAACGTGGGATCCGGTGACCGTGCGCGAGCAGGGGCGTCGGCACACGCTGCGGACCGACGCGTCGTACCGCTTCGAGCGGATCGTCGCGCCCGCGGAGATCGACTCGGCCGCGAGCCGGGCCGCGGCGCTGCTCGTCGAGGTCGCGGGCGGCACGCTCCTGGGCGGGGGCGACGCGGGCGACGGGTTCATCCGGGCGGGCAAGGCGATCCCGCAGGCCCACACGGTCGACTTCCGCCCGCAGCGCTGCCGATCCATCCTCGGCATCGACGTGACCGACCAGGAGATGGTCGAAGCGTTCGAGCGGCTCGAGATCGGCGTGGAGCCGGCGGGCGACGCGCTGCGCTGCACGATCCCCGCGTTCCGCCCCGACCTGATCCGCGAGATCGATCTGGTCGAGGAGGTCGCGCGCACGAAGGGGTACGACGCGATCCCGGTCGAAGAGAAGATGGCCGTGCGCGTTCGGCCGCCGAGCGAGACCGAGCGGGGCATCGCCCTCGCTGCGGGCACCCTCACGGGGCTGGGCTTCTACGAGACGGTCACGTTCAGCTTCGTGACGCCCGCCGAGGCCGAGCTGTTCGCGCCCAAGGGCACGCGGGTCGTCGCGGTCGACGACGAGCGTCGCGGCGAGGAGCCGAGCCTGCGCCCGAGCGTCCTGCCCAGCCTGCTGCGATGCCGAAAGGCCAACCGCTCGGGCGGCGTGAGCGTGCCGGGCGGCGTGCGGCTGTTCGAGCGGGCTGCGATCTTCGGCGAGGACGAGCACGGCGCCTCGCTCGAGCGCCGCGTCATTGCCCTCGCGATGGACGTGTCCTCCACCGGCAAGAAGCGCGCGCACGACGACGCCCAGGCGGGCCTGCGCCGCCTGGCGGGTGTGCTCGAGGCGCTCGGCCGGGCCACCGCCGGGCCGCACGCGCGGGTTCGTCTCGAGCCGATCGACCCCGCGGGCACGCCCGCGGGCTGTTGGGACCCTGGTGCGTGCGCACGGATCGTTCTCACGCCCGACGACGTCGCCCACGGCCGCCCGGACGATCTGGTGCTCGGCACGGCGGGCCTGATCGCCCCGGCTGTCGCGGATCGCTACGACCTCGATGCCCGCGTCGCCGCGGCCGAGGTCGACGAGCGGGCGCTGCTCGCCCACTTCCCGCCGACCACCCGCATCGAGCCCATGCCGGCCTTTCCGGGGATCGAGCGCGATGTCTCGCTCATCCTGGGCGAGGACATCGCGTGGTCCCGCGTCAAGGCGGTGGCGGCATCGGTCAACGCCGATCGGCTCGAGGCGGTGGACTTCGTTGGCGTGTATCGCGGCGAGCAGGTCGGGGCGGGCAAGAAGAGCCTGACCCTCCGGCTCGGCTTCCGCGACCCGGCGCGGACACTTCGCCACGAGGAGGTCGATCCGCAGGTCGAGGCGATCGTCGCGGCGGCGAAACGCGAGCTCGCGGCCGAGGTCCGCCTCTGAATGAGCGTCCGCCGGGGCTGTGGGTTGAATCGCCTATGTCCGCACGTTCGTCGCAGTACATGCGACTTTGGTGCACAATCGCCGCGTGATCGATGATGTTCGGATTGTGTTTTTCATGCCGCGTCCGCATCTGGCCGCGACGGTGACCGATATAATGAAGGCCCGCCTTCGCCCGGTTTCTCGCCGGGCTTCTCGGGTGGCTCGGCCTGCTGGCTGGGGCCCTTCGGCGGCACACCCCCAACGCGCGTGCGTCCGCACGCAGGAGGGCACGCTCGATGACCACGACTCCCACCAACGCCGGCTCGTCCCACGCCGCGGCTGAGCGATCCCAGACCCCCGAGGGACTTCTTCGCACCAAGGACACCTCCGACGTGTCCGAGATCCAGGGCGAGCGGCCGCTGGTCTGGGTCAACGGCCAGCTCGTGCCCAAGGGCGAGGCGCGGGTCTCGGTCTTCGACCACGGGCTGCTCTACGGCGACGGCGTGTTCGAGGGCATCCGCATCTACAACGGCAAGATCTTCAAGTCCAAGCAGCACATGGCTCGCCTCTACGAGTGCGCCCGCCGAATCCGATTGGACATCCCGATCACGCCCGATGAGATGGTGCAGATCCAGCGTCGGTGCATCGAGGCCAATGAGATCGTCAACGGGTACATCCGCCTGATCGTCACCCGCGGCGAGGGCAGCCTTGGGCTGAACCCATTCGCCTGCCCCGAGGCGGGCATCATCTGCATCGCCGACCAGATCGCGCTCTACCCGCCCAAGATGTACGAGGAGGGCATGCGGGTGGTCATCGCCGAGCGGCCCCGCATCCCGATCGAGTGCCTCGACCCGCGCATCAAGAGCCTCAACTACCTCAACAACATCCTCGCGAAGATCGAGGCGATCGACGCGGGCTGCCTCGAGTGCATCATGCTGAATCTCTCGGGCGATGTGTCCGAGTGCTCGGGCGACAACATCTTCGTGGTCAAGGGCGGCGAGCTGTTCACGCCGCCCACCGACGCCGGCATCCTTGAGGGCATCACGCGACGCTTCGTGATGGACACCCTCGCGCCCGACTGCGGCATCCGCTGCACCGAGAAGACCATCACACCCCAGGACCTCTTCGACGCCGACGAGCTCTTCCTGACCGGCTCGGCCGCGGAGATGATCGCCGTGACGAAGATCGGCAAGACCGAGGAGGACGCGGCGGTCATCGGCACCGGACACGAGGGCGAGATCACCAACCGCCTCCGCATGCGCTTCCGCGAGATCGTGACCAGCGACAACGTGCCCGAGGATTGACGCCGAGCGATTGACGCCGGCGGTCGGATGCCCGCCGAGCACCGGATCGTGTTTTCCTGATGAGGGCGGCCGCCAAGGACTGGCGGCCGTTTCTCTTTTTGATTTGTCGGGGTCTCGAGCGCGTCGGGAGAAGACTTTGCGGCTCTTGCGGATACAGTTGTCCGTTTGTGCCCACCCTTGAGTCCGGGCGCGCCAGTGCATGCCAAGCCGGAGGCCTCGCTTATGGCCGGATCCGACGTCGGAACGCTCGCCAACCGCATCCGCACCGTCGGGATGCTCGGCGCGCCGCTGCTCGCGATCGCCATCTACTACATTCTGCCCGCGGCCGATAGCTCCGGCAGCGGCGGGCTGACCGAGGCCGGGCGGGCAACCGCGGCCGTGGGCGTGCTCATGGCGATCTGGTGGCTCACCGAGGCGTTGCCTCTCGCCGTGACCGCGATGGTTCCGGCGGTGCTCTTCCCGATTCTGGGCGTGCTTCCGATCGCCGACGCGACCACCCGCTACGGGCACCCGCTGATCGGGCTGTTCATGGGGGGCTTCATTCTGGGGCTCGCGATGGAGCGCAGCGGCGTGCACCGCCGGCTCGCCCTGATGACCCTCCGCGCGGTGGGCACCAATCCCAAGATGCTCGTCGCGGGCTTCATGGGCGCCACCGCGGTGCTGAGCATGTTCCTCTCGAACACCGCGACGACGATCATGCTCCTGCCCGTCGCGGTGAGTGTGATCGGGCTCGTGCGTGACCAGTCCGAGGACGAGGCGGCCGCGAAGCGGTGGGGGGCGTGCCTGCTGCTGGGCATCGCGTTCGGCGCGTCGATCGGGGGCATGGGCACGCTCATCGGCACGCCGCCCAACCTGCTGCTCGCGGCGTACCTCTCCGACGCATGGAATGTCGAGATCGGCTTCGCCCAGTGGCTGCTGCTCGGGCTGCCGCTCGTCGCGGTGTTCCTGCCGTTGGCGTGGTTCGTGCTCGTCTTCGTGGCGTTCCCGGTGAAGCTGGG
>CAYQAD010000242.1:0-4187 GCA_964415125.1 uncultured Phycisphaeraceae bacterium
CGAAGGTGGCTTGCTTGCCGAGTTCGACCGCGGGCTGGTCGTAGGCATCGATGCCCAGCATCAGGCCGGCGTAGGCGGTGACCATCTCCCATAGGTAGATGAACTCGCCGACATGCTGCTCATCGACGCGGGGGAAGCGGATCGTGAAGTTCGGACGCTGGCTCTCGACGAGTGCATACTCGGTGGCGAGCTTCTCGGCCTGCAGCAATTCGGCGAGGGATGAGCCCTCGAGGTAGGTGAGCGTGTCCACGCCGAGACCGGTGGGGATGGCTGCGGGGTTCTCGTCGAGTTCACCGACTTCGATAAGGCCGAGCACCTTGTCGTTGGGGCCTTCGCGGTAGAGCTGGACCTGCGAGTGCTGATCGGTGGTGCCCAGAGCCTTGATGGGCGTGAAGCCGGTGTGGACGACCTCGCCCGCGGTGTTGACGCGTTTGCCGAGGCTCTCGGCCCAGAGCTGGCGGAACCAGTCGGCGAGGAGGTAGAGGCTGTTGGCGTAGGGCATGAGCACGTGGGTGTGCTTGCCCTTGCGTGCGGCGAGCTCGACGAGGAGTGTGGCGAGCATGGCGGCGGGGTTCGCGGCCAGGTCGGGCGAGGTGCAGGGCGTATCGATCTCGGCGGCGCCGTCGAGGAGGGCTTCGATGTCGATGCCGCACATGGCGGCGGAGAAGAGGCCGACGGGAGAGAGGACGCTGAATCGGCCGCCGACGCCCTCGGGGACGGGGAGTGTGGCGTAGCCCTCGTTGTCGCAGATGGTGCGCATGGTGCCCTTGGCGGGGTCGGTGCAGGCGACGACGCGCTTGGCGTGCTTGTCGCCGAACTTCGCTTTGAGCATGTCGCGGACGATCATGAATTGTGCGGCGGTCTCGGCGGTCTCGCCGGACTTGCTGACGACGTTGAAGAGGCACTTGTCGAGGCCGACGCGTTGGCAGTGGTCGAGGACGGGGCCGACGAAGGTGGGGTCGACGTTGTCGAGGACGAAGAGCTGGGGCCCGCCGCGTTGGTCGCTTGGGATGAGGTTCCAAGTGCCGGGGTTGAGTGCGGACTGGAGTGCGATGTTGCCGAGCGCGGAGCCGCCGATGCCGAGGACGACGAGGGTTTCGCAGCCGGGTTTGCGTTCGTTCACGAGGGCGTGGATGGCGGAGGTGTGCTCGGTGCGGAAGTCGCCGAAGGCGAGGTCGCGCCAGCGTTCCCAGCCGGTGCCTCGGGTGTTGGTGAGTGATTCGGTGAGTCGTGTGGCGGCGGCGGCGAGGTCGGAGCCCGGGGCGATGCGGGCGGGGTCGAGGCCGTGCTCGGCGACGCGTTCGGAGAGGCAGTTGGCGTAGTCGATGGTCAGCATGCGCGGAGGATAGCGGGGGGCGGGGGTGTGGTGGGGGCGTGTGTGTGTTGTGGGTTGGAGGGGGCTACGCTGGCGACATGGTGCATCCCTGGCATGACGTGACGCCGAGCGTGGATGGGCAGAGCCTGCCCGAGCACGTGAAGGCGATCATCGAGATCCCGAAGGGCTCGAGCAACAAATACGAGCTGGACAAGCAGACGGGCCTGCTGCGGCTGGACCGGGTGTTGTCGAGCGCGGTGTATTACCCGGCGAACTACGGGTTTGTGCCGCAGACGTACGCGGAGGACGACGATCCGCTGGACATTCTGGTGTTCTGCACGGAGAAGGTGCCGACGCTGTGCGTGTGCGAGGCTCGGATCGTCGGGATGATGACGATGATCGACGAGGGCCAGCCGGACCACAAGCTGATCGCGGTGCTGGACCATGATCCGGAGTACGCGGGGTACACGAAGGCGAGCAACTTTCCGCCGCACACGTTCCGGATGCTCAAGCGGTTCTTCGAGGATTACAAGATGCTCGAGGAGAAGCAGGTGGAGGTCGACGAGATCATGCCCGCGGAGACGGGGTACGCGGTGCTGGAGGATGCGCTGGCGCGGTACAGCAAGGCGCGGCAGCGGGGGGAGCTGAAGGGCCTGAAGTAGCGGGCCTGTGTTGGCGGGCGTTTGCGGCGGTTGGGTTGAGCGGGTGTTGCGTGGGTATGCTCGCGGCATGTTCCCCGAGATCGAGCGGATTCTGATTGATCGCGACCGGATCGCGGCGCGTGTGGGCGAGGTTGGCCGGGCGCTGGCGGCGGACCTGACGCGCGATCTCGCGGCCGAGGGCAACGCGCCCGCGGACGGCGGGCGCGTGGTGATGGTGCCGATTCTAACAGGCAGCGTGGTGTTTCTGGCGGACCTGATCCGCGAGATGCCGGTGAAGCTGAGCCTGGGCGTGGTGGCGGTGAGCAGCTACCCGGGCAAGAGCGTGGCGAGCAAGGGGGCGGCGCTTCGGAGCGAGCTGCCCAAGGACCTGGCGGGCAAGCACGTGGTGGTGGTCGATGACATCCTGGACTCTGGGCGGACCTTTGCGCTGGTGAAGAGTCTGATCGAGGAGCAGGGGCCTGCGAGCGTGCGGACGTGCACGTTTCTGCGGAAGCCGGACTCGGTGCGTGCGGTGGAGATCGACGCGGACTACTCGTGCTTCGAGATTCCCGATGAGTTTGTTGTGGGGTACGGCCTCGACTACGACGGGTACTACCGGAACCTGCCGGAGGTGGCGGTGCTCGATGCGTCGACGCTCGAGGACGCGGACGGGCGCGGGGTCTGATGACGGCCCGGCCTGCGATGGTGCCGGCGGACGAGCGGGTGATCGTGATGATTCGGCCCGACCCGCTGTTTGTTGTCTTGCGGACGCTTGGGCTGTTTGTGGGTCTTGCGATCGGCGCGGCGGGCACGCTTTGGGTGATCGCACTGGCGGGGTTGGCGGTGCCGACGGGGCGTGTGTTCGCGGTGGCGATGGTGCTCGGGGGCGCGCAGTTCTTGTGGAACGCGCTGGAGTGGTGGAACAGGACGTACGTGCTGACGGAGCGGCGGGTGATGCGTCTGGGGGGTGTGTTGCAGCGGCTGATTACCGAGGTGCCGCTCGAGCGGGTGCAGGGCGTGACGGTGTCGCGGCTGGTGCGGGAGCGGGTGTTTGGTCTTGGGAGCGTGGGGGTGTCGAGCGCGGGGACGGGGAGCATCGAGGTGGCGTGGGTGATGGTGGCTCGGCCTGCGGAGCTGGTGGCGACGATCCGGCGGGCCGCGGACGACTTCCGGAGCGGGGCGGATCGTGTCTGAGGGTCGCGGGGGTGATCGCGGCGCGGGGGTGATCGGGCTGGCGGGCGGGATCGGCGCGGGCAAGAGCGCGGTGGCGCGAGTCATGGCGGAGCTTGGGTGCGTGGTGAGTGATTCCGATGCGCTGGCGCGGGCGGCGCTGGAGCGCGATGACGTGCGCGCGCAGCTCGTGTCGTGGTGGGGGGAGGGTGTAATCAGCACGGACGGGAAGGTTGATCGCGGGGCGGTGTCGCGGATTGTGTTTGGGGATGACGAGCAGCGGCTTCGGCTTGAGGCGCTTGTGCATCCGCTGGTTCGGGTGTCGCGTGGGGAGGCGATTGCGCGGGCTCGGGATGCGGGGGCGCGGGCGTTTGTGATCGATGCGCCGCTGCTCTTTGAGGCCGGGCTCGATGCGGAGTGCGACGTGGTGGTGTTTGTCGATGCGCCGCGTGAGGTGCGGCTTGCGCGGGTGCGCGAGCATCGCGGGTGGGACGAGGCGGAGCTCGATCGGCGCGAGGCGGCGCAGCTGGCGGTTGAGGAGAAGCGGCGGCGCGCGGATGTGGTGGTGCTGAATGATGGGGATGGCGTGGGCGACGGCGACGATGGGGTTGGCGTGCCGGATGCGCTGGCGGCGCGGGTGTCGGCGTTGCTGGATCGGATCGCGCCCCGGATCGCGCCGCGGGGCGGGGCGTGAGGCTTTGGGGGGTGTGGGATGGCGGTGTGTGGCGGGTATTTTGTGGGGGTTGTGGCGTCGGGCGGATGAGGTCTATACTTTGTGCACTTGGCGAGAACCCCTGGCGGGGAACTGCCGAATCACTTGATAATGGATGCCCGTGCGGAGCGGCGGCTTGGAGGCTGTCACGCGGGGCTCTCTTTCGGAACGTCTTGATCTTTGAGTCTCTTCCTGGCCGGCCTTGCCTGTTGTGCGGCTGATGCTGGGTCTCGAGCGATCTTCGGGTAGATGCGTGCTTGTGGCGTGGGTGTGTCCCTGAGAGGGGTTCGCGCTGGAGCTGCGGAGCACGGGCTGGCGTTGATCGCACCCATGTACAACCTGTGTCGGG
>CAYQAD010000243.1:0-4185 GCA_964415125.1 uncultured Phycisphaeraceae bacterium
TGACCGAGCTCACCGAGGCCTACGCCAAGTACCTCGAGATCGCCCGCTCGCTGCCCCTCGACCCGCCCGAAACCACGCTCGCATAACCATCCACCGTGCCACTGACCAGGCTCTGTGGCTCAGTGCTGGTTTCGGGTCAGACTGCCCCACAGAAGACACTGACCCACAGAGCCGGGTCAGAGCCGCGGCAAGCGGCAACCCCGCCGCTCGCGCCGTGGTACACCGTGTCACCATGGGCCAGGGCCAATACAGCGCACGGCGCGTCCGCGGCATTCCGATCCTCTTTCGGAAGTCGATGATCTTCCTCGCACTCTCGCTGATCACCCCCGCCCTCGCCTTCGGCCTCGCGTGGGTGCTCTTCCCCACCTTCGGCATCAGCCACGCCTACATCGGCTTCGCCGCCCTCGTCCTCATCCCCGCCCAAGCCCTAGGCGTCGTCATGTGGATCCCCACGCAGAACCGCCTCGTCAAACTCGCCCAATCCAACGGCGGCCTCGTCTGCATCCACTGCGGCTACGACCTCTCAAGCCGACTCACCTCCGAAGTCTGCCCCGAATGCGGCAAGACGATCAGCGACGAAGAAGCCCGGGCCGCATGGGGTGTGTTCACGAGCGATGCACCAGTCGATCCTCAAGCCCCACCCGCACCCCCGCCCACTCCTCATCCGTGATCGAGTACATCACCGTGTCCCTCGGCGTGCCATCCAGCCGCATGTACAGCTTCCGCAGCACGCCCTCCTTCTTCGCACCAAGCTTCTCGATCGCCCGCTGCGACTGCACATTGCGGCTGTCGGTCTTGAGTGCCACGCGCACGCAGCGTTGCACGTCGAAGGCGTGCTCGAGCATCAGCAGCTTCATCGAAGGGTTCACGGGCGAGCCGTGGTGCTCGCGGGCGATCCACGTCGCGCCGATCTCGCAGAAGCGATGCTGCGGGTTCACGTCAATGAACGACGTGGTCCCCACAGCCCGGCCGCTCACCACGACCGCGTAGCACCGCCACGACGCCAGCGCACGCTGCCGATCGATCCACGCCGACACCGCCTCGGGCGTGAGCTCCGCAGGCCTGCCGAGGACATGCGCGAGCGTCCGCTCGTCGGCCGCCTCGGCGAGCCCGTCGGCGTGCGCTGGCGACAGCGGCTCGAGCGTCACGCCGTGCCCAGAAAGCGTCGCGTGCGGCCAATCGTGGGGTGGAGCGTGCGTCGTCATGCCGCCCAGTAAACAACACGAGCCGCCCCCAGGTGGTAGGGGCGGCCCGTGAACAGAGAGAGGGGTTTGGGGGTCTCGTCAAAGACCGTGGTTCGTCGATTGCTTCGGTGCTCGGGCGATCAGGCCTTGCGGCGACGCTTGCAGCAGAGCAGGCCGCCGGCACCGGCAAGGGCGAGCGACGCGGGGGCGGGGATCGGCTCGCCGACGCGGCTGATCTGCACGCCGCCGTAGGCGATGTTCGCGTCGTACACGCCCTTCTTGTACTTGTCGTTGGTCCACATGAGCTGCACGGGCACCACCGAGCCGGCCGCACCGGCGATCGAGCCGAGGTCGATCCAAGCCGTGTTCCAGTCCGTGTCCGACGCGGCGACCTTGATCGTGCCCGCGTTCTGCCCGCCGACCTTGGCGCGGACGTTGAAGGTCTCGTAGCCGCCCGGGAGGGGGCCGCGAACGTTCATCGCCGTAAGCCCGAGGCGGTACTGATCGGCCGAGCTGTGGTCGCCCGGAAGCGTGACGTTGAACGTGAGCCGCTTGCCGTTCCACGCCGTCCACACGGCCGGGGCGTCGTCCATCGTGCGCCAGGAGTTGGCGTCCTGCGGCGTGGCGTCGGTGCCCATCTGCACGTCGACGTTGCCGTGGCCCTGCGGATCGGCGAGCATGTCAACAGCTGCCGAGGCGCTGGCGGTGGTGAAGGCGGCGGCGAGCAGGACGGCGGCGGTGGTGGCGGCGGTGGTCATTGGTCGATCCCCTGTCTGGTCTGTTGTTGATCGTCTGCGGTTGGGTCTGTCGTTGGAGTGCGGCCGGCGGCACACGCTCCACCCACACACTGCCACGACCTGGTCGCCACGCAAGACACCACACCCGCCGCGCGTGCGACCCGCGCACGCCTGCAACGCCTGCGCGCACTGCCACGACCAATAACCGCCGAAAACCGCTCAAAAACTAGTGCAGCACGCGATACAACTCGGCCTGGTCGGTCAGGCCCTGGGCGAGCTTCGCCTCCGCGTCGTGCTTCATAGAGAGGAAGCCCGCGTCGATCGCCGCGTTGCGCAGCGCCACCGCGTCGGCGCGCTGGGCCGTGAGCGTGCGCAGCTCGTCATTCATCACGAGCAGCTCGTGCACCGCGAGTCGGCCGCGATAGCCCGAGCCCGCGCAGTTGTCGCAGCGCTCGCTGCCCGCCATCGCCGTGCCGCCGCACTGCGAGCACACGCGACGCATCAGCCGCTGGGCGAGCACCGCCAGCTGGTGACCAGGTACGGCTCCACGCCGATGTCGATCAGCCGCGGGATCGCCGCCGGCGCATCGTTCGTGTGCAGCGTCGCGAGCACGAAGTGGCCCGTGAGCGAGGCCTGCACCGCCAGCTCGCCCGTTTCCTTATCACGGATCTCGCCGACGAGGATCACGTCCGGGTCCTGGCGCAGCAGCGCACGCAGGCCCGTCGCGAAGGTCACGTTGCGCTTCGCGTTGACCTGCATCTGGCTGATGCCCTCGAGGCGGTACTCGACCGGGTCCTCGATGGTCATCACGTTCCGGCTCGCCCGGTCCACACGCCCCAGCGCCGCGTACAGCGTCGTCGTCTTGCCCGAGCCCGTCGGGCCGGTCACCAGCACCATGCCTGTGGGGCGATCGATCAGCTCGAGCAGCGTGCTCTGCAGCTGCGGCGCCATGCCGCAGGCGTCGAGCGAGAGCTGCGTCTGCTCCTGATCCAGCAGTCGAAGCACGATCCGCTCGCCGAAGATCGTCGGGATGACGCTCAGACGGATATCGACCTTCTTCTGCCCCAGCCGCACCGTCGTCTGCCCGTCCTGCGGGCTGTGCCGGTTGGCGATGTCCAGCTCGGTCATCACCTTCAGTCGGCTGGAGATCGCGGCTGCCAGCGAGAGTGGGGGGCTAAAGGCGTCCACGAGCATGCCATCGATGCGGAAGCGGATCGCGAGGCGCGACTCCTGCGGGTGCACGTGGATGTCGCTCGCGCGCCGGCGCAGCGCCTCGAACAGGATCATGTTCACCAGGCGGATCACCGGCGTCTGCCGCGCCAGCGCCAGCAGGTCGTTGGTCGAGCCCAGCGCCCCGGCCGCGGCCGACACCGCCGACTCGTCCAGCGGCAGCTCCTCGATGATCTCCGTCACCAGGTCGCCGCGCTGCTCGTACCCGCGGTTGATCAGGTTCGCCACGCCAGCCCGTGGCGAGAGCACCAGCGAGATGGGCATCTCCAGCCGCTCTTCGAGCAGGCGGAACACCGCGGGCTGCAAGGGTTGGGCCGTGGCGACGATCGCGCACGGGCCCGCCTCGGACTGCTCGATCTCGAGCCCGGCGACATGGTGCTGCCGCGCGACGTCGGGCGGCACAAGCTCGTAGAACCGCGACGCCGCATCGGTCAGCCGCGGCTCGGGCTCGAAGGGCAGCCCCGTCCGCTTCGCGACCCGCTTGAGCGCCTCGTGCTCGTCGAGCGCGAGCATCGCCAACAGCACGTCCCACGGCTCATCGTCCGATCCCGGCGCGAGCGAGAACTGCCGGATCTGCTCGGGCGTGAGCTTCAGCTCGGGACCAAACAGCGCCGCGACGCGCGACCAGTCACGCACGACCGCGTCGCTGCGCACCGGCGCGAGCGTCGAGCCCGCGTCGCCGTTCTTTCCGGGCAAGAGCTTCATCGGCTGGAGTTGCCTTGGGTGCTGTTGCTCCCGTCGCCCGGCACCGGCTGCCGCGCGGGGCGCAGCTCGTCGGGCGGCAGGTCGGTCGGCCACGCCGTCGCCGGCGCGGGTCGAATCCACGGGTTGTCCGCGTTCGGGTCGGCGGCCGCGGGCGCCTGATTCGCCGGCGGCTGGCGAGCTGCCTGCTGAGGCGTCGGCTCCGGCGATGCCGGCTGCGCGGGTGCGGGCGTCGCCGGCGTGCTCGAATCGAAACCGATCGGCTGGGCTGCCAGGCCGCCGGGCAGGATCTCGATCGACGAGGGCTGGAGCTCTGGCACGTTTCCATCGAG
>CAYQAD010000244.1:0-2083 GCA_964415125.1 uncultured Phycisphaeraceae bacterium
GTTCACGACGACGCCGACGCAGGCGTTCACCACACGCGAAGGGCCGGTGCACCTCGCGGTGACGGACACCGAGAACAACGTGTGGCTGTTCTCCGGTCGACCGTTGCTCGGCGAGTGGACCGCGACGAACCTGACCAAGGACATCGGCGCCCCGGGCCTCTCGGGCGATCTGACGTTCTACCTGCCCACGTGGGGCAGCCTGACGATCGCGGGGCTCGACGCGCGCGGGCACGCGGTGGCGTACTGGTACAACGTCGGCCGGGCCGAGTGGAACCACTTCGACTACACGGCCGCCGCCAACGGGCCCAAGCTCTCCGGCGGGCTGACCGGGTTCGTCACGTCATGGGACGCGCTGAACCTTGTCGGGCTGAGCGAGGCGGGCGATGTCGTGGCGTACTGGTGGGTGCCGGGGCGCTCGTGGGACTTCCTCTCGATGACCTCCGCGGTCTCTGGGCCGGCGCTCTCGGGCCAGCTGACGGCGTTCACCACGTCGTGGAACGCGATGAACATCGTCGGCATGAACGACTCGGGCGACCTCGTCGCGTACTGGTGGTCGCCGGCCCGCACGGGACAGGGGTGGACGTTCACGAACCTCAGCCAGCAGGTCGGCGCGGGGCCGGTGGCCGAGGGCGCCGAGGCGGTCGCGTCGCCCGACAGCAGCCTGAACATCTTCGGTGTCGAGGCCGACGGCACACTCCAGCACATCCGCTGGACGCCCGCGACGCGCTGGCAGCTCGTCGACACGGACCCGATGGGCACGGCGCCCGACGTCGCGTTCCCGCTTGCGCCTGCGGCGGCGATCCAGCGGATCGTGGTGTTCGGCACGGCCGCGGACGATCCGGACGAGCCGGTGATCTATTCCTTCGACCCGTCCGACGCGCTCTGGACGACGCTCGACCCGATCACGCTTTAAAGCGCACCGCAGTCGCGGCCGCGTGCGAACTGAGAATCGATCTCCGTCCAGGGAGTTGTCCCTGTGTGGCATGATGACCGATGAACGTGTGCCCGGCCGCCGTGCCGCGGACACGCGGGAGATCGCGCACGTGCCCAGCCAATCGTCAACACCCGAATCCGCATCTCCTCGCCCCGGGGCGAGCTGCGCGCGGTGCGGGCCCGCGGGGTGCGCGGGTGGCTGGCGTCGGCACGGATGGGGCAAGCCGCGCCCGCTCGGCGTGCGCGACGGCCGGGCGGTGCTCGGGCTGATCGTGCCGCTCGGGCCCGAGGCGTCGGCGGCGGACGTTGAGCGTGCATTCGGCCCGCTCGAAGATGTTGACGCCCGCGTGGTCGATGACAACGGCCCGTGCGTGCTGCTGCGGTACGTCGACGGCGCGTGCCCCGTCGACCGCGTGGTCGCGGCGATCGAGGGCGCGGGCGGCACCATCGATCTCGCGGGGGGTCGGCACGTGGAGCCGGCGGGCGTGGAGCTGCGCGTGTCTGCTGCGCCGCGTGCGCCAAGCCGACGCGAGCGGGCGTGGAACCTCGTCACGGGCTCGTGGGCGATGCGTCTCGTCGGCGTCGGCGGTGTGCTGCTGGTGGCCGGCGCGGTAACCGGCTGGGCGGGCGTGCACGCGGGCGTTGTGGTAGCGCTGCTTACGGCAAGCGCGGTGCTTTCAAGCACGCGGACGTTTCCCGAGGCGGTCGAGAGCGTGCGTGAGCTGCGTGTGAACGTGGACGTGCTGATGTTCGTCGCGGCGATCGGGGCTGCGGCACTCGGGCATTGGGCAGAGGGGGCGTTCTTGCTCTTTCTCTTCGGGCTTGGGGCTGCGGGCGAGGAGCTGGCGATGGAGCACGCCGAGCGGAGCGTCGCGTCGCTCGCCGAGCTCGCGCCCGACACGGCGGCGATCGTTCGATCTGACGGCCGGGTCGAGGACGTGCCGCTCGGAGAGATCGCTGTCGGCGATGAGATGCTCGTCCGGCCGTTCGATCGCATCGGGCTTGATGGCGAGGTCATCGAGGGCCGAAGCGCGGTGAACGAGGCGGCGATCACGGGCGAGTCGGTGCCCGTGGAGAAGGCTGTTGGCTCGCGTGTGCTGGCGGGCACGATGAACGCGGGCGGCTCGCTGCGGGTTCGGGTTGTTGCGAC
>CAYQAD010000244.1:2183-4177 GCA_964415125.1 uncultured Phycisphaeraceae bacterium
ACGCCCGCGGCGGTGCTGTGCGCCCTGAGCCGATCGGCGCAGATCGGCGTGCTCATCAAGGGGGGCGGGCACCTGGAGACACTGGCGCGGGTCCGCACCGTCGCGATGGACAAGACGGGCACGCTGACCGAGGGCGCCCCGAAGGTCACGGCGATCGCGTGCGCCGCCGGACGAACCGAGGACCAGGTGCTCGCGCTGGCAGCGGCGGTGGAGCGCGGCGTGTCGCACCCGCTCGCGGAGGCGGTCGTGCGCGCCGCACGCGAGCGAGGGCTCGCGCTCGCCGAGGCCGATGGCGTCGAACAGATGCTCGGCTTGGGCGTGCGCGGTGTTGTCCATGGCAGCGACATTCGCGTCACGGGCGACACCGAAGCCGCGACCGGCGACCTCGCCCGGGCGGCCGAATCATGGCGCGAGCAGGGCGCCTCGATCGCTGTGCTCGGCGTCGACGGCACGGCTGCGGGCGTGCTCCGGCTGGAAGACGCGCCGCGGGATCGCGCGCGGGCGGCGCTCGATCGGCTGCGGGCGATCGGTGTCGATCGTGTCGTCATGCTCACCGGCGACCACGAGGCGGCAGCCAGACGCGTCGCCGAGGCGGTGGGCATCGCGGAACTCCACGCGGGGCTCACGCCCGACGAGAAGCTCCACCACATCGATGATCTTCGGCGCGACGGGTCGGCGGTCGCGATGGTCGGCGATGGCGTGAACGACGCCCCCGCGCTCGCGAAGGCGTCGATCGGCGTCGCGATGGGCGCCGCCGGCACCGACGCGGCGATGGAGACCGCTGATGTGGCGCTGATGGGCAGCGAGCTCGACCGCCTGCCAGACGCGATCGTGCTCGCACGGGCCGCCCGGCGGGTGATCGCGCAGAACATGTGCATCGCGCTGGGTGTGATCGCGATCGTCGCGCCCATGGCGGCGCTCGGGCACGCGCCGCTGGGCGTCGCCGTGCTGCTGCACGAGGGCTCAACGATCGTCGTCGTGCTCAACGCGCTTCGGCTGCTCCGCTGGCAAGCGGACTGACGCCGAACACCCGCGCCGGCCGGCTCGCACGCTCAGTGGTGTGCCGGCGGCACCTGCATCTCGTGGGCCTCGCCCGCGCCCTTGGGCACGCGGATGTTCTCGACGAGCTCCTGGATCTCCTTGGGCGGCTCGCGGGTCATGTACGACACGAGAAACGCCACGGTGAAGTTCACCATCATGCCGACCGTACCGATGCCCTCGGGGCTGATGCCGAGCATGTGGTGCGCCGCCTTCGGCGTGCCGGGCTCCCACGACGAGACCGCGGCGAGCAGGGCGTTGAGCGCACCGATGTCGAACTTGAACATGAGGATGTAGATCGTCGTAAAGCCGATGCCCGAGACCATGCCGGCGATGACGCCCTCGCGATTGGCCCGGGTCGTGAAGATGCCGAGGATGATCGCGGGGAAGAACGACGACGCGGCAAGCCCGAAGGCGAAGGCCACGGTGGCGGCGACATAATCCGGCGGGTGGATGCCCAGATACCCCGCGCCGAAGACGGCGCACGCGGCGGCGATTCGCGCGATCCAGAGCTCGCGGGCCTCGGAGATGTTCGGCGCGATCGTCTTCTTGACTAGGTCGTGGCTGATGGCGGTCGAGACCACGAGCAGCAAGCCGGCCGCGGTCGAGAGCGCCGCGGCGAGCCCGCCCGCGGCGACGAGCCCGATCGCCCAGTTGGGCAGCTTGGCGATCTCCGGGTTGGCGAGCACCATGATGTCCACGTCGTAAAAGAGCTCGTTGGCGTTGTCGGTCGGCTCGTTGGTCACGAGCCGCTGGCCCCACGCGCCGCGTGCGGCGGGGTCGTCGTTCTCACCCGCGAAGACGGGCTTGCCCTCGAAGGGGGCACCCTTCGAGTAGTTGATGATGCCGTCGTTGTTCTTGTCGACCCATGCGATGAGGCCCGTGTTCTCCCACTTGCCGAACCACTCGGGGATGACCTCGGCGGAGAGGGCTTGGTCCTCGGGGATCGCCTCGGC
>CAYQAD010000245.1:0-4126 GCA_964415125.1 uncultured Phycisphaeraceae bacterium
GCTCTCCACCCTCCACACGGTCAACGCCTCGCAGACGGTCCAGCGTGTGATCGACATGTACCCCGGCGCCCAGCAGAACCAGATCCGCGCGATGCTCTCGACGACGCTGCAAGCGGTCGTGTCGCAGACGCTGTTCAGCCGGATCGACCGCCCGGGCATGGTGCCCGCGGTCGAGACGCTGCTCGCGACGCCCGCGGTGCGGAACCTCATCCGCGAGAACAAGGCCTACGAGATCCCCAACGTGATCGAGACGAACCGCGCGATCGGCATGAGCTCGCTCGATACGTCGATCGCGGAGCTGTACTTCAACGGCATCATCAGCCGCGAGGACGCGATCGCCAAGGCCGCCTTCCCCGACAAGCTCGACCGCCTCCTGGCGGCCTGACCCGAAAGGTCGTAACCGATGGGCAGCTATCGTTATCAAGTCCGGGGCTCGGGCGGGCAGGTGCAGTCCGGCGTGCTCACCGCCGACACGGCGGCAACGGCCGCGGCGATCCTGCGCAACCAGGGCGCCCACGTCGTCAGCCTCGCGCCGGTCAAGGGCGGCGAGGGCTCACGCACAAGCATCGCCGAGGTCTGGCAGCGGATTAACTCCTCCAAGCCGACCCAGAAGCAGGTGCTCGACTTCACCAGCCAGCTCGCGGTCATGACCCGCGCGGGCATCAACCTCCGCTCGGCCCTCGAGGGCATCGCCGATCAGCTCACCCACAAGGGCTTCCAGCGCGTCGTGCAGGAGCTCAAGCAGGACGTCGAGTCGGGCAAGCAGTTCTCCGAGGCGCTCGCCAAGCACCCCAAGCTCTTCGGCCCGCTCTACATCAACATGGTCCGCGCCTCGGAAATGTCAGGCTCGTTCAGCGAGATGCTCGACCGGATCTGTGGCTACATCAGCCAGCAGCTCGAGACCCGCAAGATGGTCGTGGGCGCGTCGATCTACCCCGCGATTATCGGCATCTTCGCCGTGGGCGTGACGGTCTTCCTGCTCACGTTCGTGCTGCCGCGGTTCTACGACCTCTTCGAGGGCAAGGAGGACGTGCTGCCCTGGGCCACGACCTTCCTCATGACACTCTCCAAGACCATGATCGCCGAGTGGCCCTTCATCGTCGGCGGCGTGCTGGGCTCGGCGATCGCCTTCTTCCTCGTGGCGCGCACCGACACGGGCTCCTTCTGGATCGACAAGGGCAAGCTCAGCGTGCCCCTGCTCAAGCCCATGTTCCGCTCGCTGTACATCAACCGCTCGCTGCACACGATGGGCCAGCTCATCAACGCCGGCGTGCCGATGCTCGACACGCTCGCGATCACGGGCGATATCTCGGGCAACCAGCTGTACAAGGGCATGTGGCGGCGGGTGCACTCGAGCGTGAAGCAAGGTAAGAAGATCGTCGCGCCGCTCCAGAAGGACGCGCTGCTGCCAAAGTCTGTCGTGCAGATGATCGGCGCGGGCGAGGAGTCCGGTAACCTCGGCGCGGTGCTCGATGAGGTCGCGACGTACTACTCGAAGCAGCTCAAGGACCAGATCAAGGCCGTGACGGGCATGATCGAGCCCCTCATGATCCTCGTGATGGGCACAGTCGTCGGGTTTATCGCCATGGCGATCATTCTCCCGATCTTCAAGATGAGCCAACTGGTCCAGTAGATTCGACACTATCGGTGCGTCGCGCCGGTACTGCGCGACGACGGAGTCGGCCGCGCAGGCCGGTAAGGACGATGGGCACCATGACAACGCACGTCACGAGGACGAGCCCGGCGAAGAAGCGACGGGGCCGCGCTCCGCACAACGGCTTCACGATCATCGAGGCCGCGATGGCAACGGTCATCATCGGCGTCGGCGTGGTTGCGATGGTCGAGGCGCAGCAGGCGTTCCTCATCTCGAACGTCTGGTCGAGCCACAGCGCGACAGGCGCGTACCTCGCCAGCGAGATCCGCGAGATGACGCGCAACCTGCCCCGGCACGACCCGGTGACAAGCCTCTACATCATCCCCGGCGAGGGCGCCGACCCGGACCAGCTCTTCGGCTGGGGGCGCGAGACCGGAGAGACGACCGTCGATGACTTCGACGACCTCGATGACTTCAACGGCATCATCTTCTCCGACGTCGGCACGCTCGACCCGAGCGACGGCGATCTGCCCGGGCCGATCAACTCGTTCGGCGAGGTCATCATGGAGATCGCGGCCGACGGCTCGATCGTGACCACGCCCGCCGGCGACGAAGAGGCCCCGCCCACGCAGGTGCCCATGATCGGCTGGTCGCAGCAGGTCTTCGCCGAGAAGGTCAACCCCTTCAACACCGCGGAGGTCATCCCGCCCGGCGGGTCGAACGTGACGACCGCGATCGACGACTTCCCCGTGCGCATGACGGTGGTCGTGCGGTATCAGGGCCCGTGGGCGACCGCGCCCGAGGAGGTCACCCGCCTCGTGTGGATCGTGCCGCGTTAGCGGCCCGGCGATCCGAGCATCCAACGCCGAAACGAACGATGGGCCCCCGACGATTCCAAGCAGCCGAGCCCCACGAGGGCGGGAGCAGCAACCCGTGACACGAACCCCGATCAATCCCGTTCTTCGACGCACCCGTGTGTCCAAGCTGCTGGCCTCGCGCCGGGGCGTGGTCTCGGTGCTGGCGATGATGCTTTTGATTCTGTTCGGCTCGCTGGTGACGGCGATGGCGATCTCGAGCAAGGGCAATATCCGCGCCGCAGCGACGCAGCTGCACGTCAACCGTGCGCTCGCCGCGGCCGAGACCGGGCTGGACATCGCGATGGCCCGGCTGGAGGAGTCGGCGGGTCTGTTCGTCGTGTCGCGCGGCACGATCGACGCGGACCTCGGCTGGCGGCTGTGGACGGGCGAGACCGTCGAGGCCGACGGCGTGAACGTGCTCGGATCGCCGAGCGGCGTCGATGCCGGAGGCCTGCCCGACGGCATCGCCGAAGCGCTCTCCCAGCTCCACAACGCCGACACCAACACCGTCGTGCTCGAGGGCATCACCTCATCGATCCTGGGCAACAAGCCCATCGGGGCCGACGACGGCATCTATCGCGGCGGCTCGTGGCTGTTCACGCCCGGCGTGTATCTCTGGGAGGAGCCCGAGAGCGGGGCCGCCCCACCCGCCTTCCAGGTCACCTACGCGCCGCTCGCCTCGGGCACCGACATCCGCGTGATCGTCACCGGCTACGACTTCGCGTACCGGTCCAACGGCCTGCCCGTCACGCGCACCATCATGCAGGACTTCCGCATCGCCAAGCGCGTCAAGCAGGCGATCAACAGCCCGACGCGCGTCATGATCGGCAAAAACGTGCACGTCGAGGGCGACCTTGGCGCGCGCTTCACCGATGTCGACTTCGAGCACGGGCACCCGATGGTGCTCCGCAGCGACTTCCGCGGGATCGACTCGGCGCTGGACGAAAAGCTCGATCTCTTCTACGACGGCGTGTATGCCCACGACGTCGATGGCGACAATCGGCTCCGCGTCGATCACGCCGGGGAGGCCGCGGGCCTGCCCGATGAGGACCTCGGCGAGGACGAGTACAGCCAGTACCGCGACGTCACCGGCGATGGCTATGTCGACGAGTTCGACATCTTTATCATCCACTACGACAAGGACGGCGACGGCCGCGTCACGCTGTCCCCCGCCCTGAAGTCGGGCACGCCCGCGGCCTCGAGCGCGAGCGAGTTCGTCGACGAGAGCGGCAACCCGATCGACGACGACCTCGCCCTGCTCATGGACTCCTCGACGCCCGACCGCAACCGCAACGGCATCTACGGATTCGTCGACGCGAACAACAACGGCAAGTGGGACGCCGGAAGCGAGAACCTGCTCGATTTCGACGCCAACACCACCACCTTCCCCGACCAGCAGCTCGGCTACCGCGATGGGTACATCGACGCGCTCGATCGCTACGTGAAGGTCAACGGCCGGCTGCTCTTCCGCGTCCAGGAGGATGCGTGGTCGAGCGAGTTCGAGGCCTACGCGAGCCTGCTCCAGGGCGGCGTGCGCGGCAGCGACCCGACCGACCCGTCGCGCCTCTTTGACGCCGACGAGGAGGCGCTGCCCACACTCGACGAGGACTCGTTCGCCGACTCCTCCACGGGCCTGCGCGGCGCGGCCGATGGCGAGTCGTTCGCGCGTCAGGTC
>CAYQAD010000246.1:0-3721 GCA_964415125.1 uncultured Phycisphaeraceae bacterium
CGACGGGCACCACAAGCTCTTCAAGGGATACCGCGTCCAGCACAACAACGCCGTCGGCCCCTACAAGGGCGGGCTCCGATTCCACGAGCACGTCCACCTCGACGACGTCAAGAGCCTCGCGTTCCTCATGACCATGAAGTGCTCCCTCGCGCGCGTCCCCTTCGGCGGCGGCAAGGGCGGCATCAAGGTCAACCCACGCGAGCTCTCACCCGACGAGCTCATGCGACTCTCACGCCGATTCACCTCCGCCATCGCCGCAAACATCGGCCCCGACTACGACATCCCCGCACCCGACGTCGGCACCAACGCACAGGTCATGGCCTGGATCGCAGACACCTACGTCAACATCTCCGCAAGCAACCGCGACGTGAACCCCTCCGCCGTGGTCACCGGCAAGCCACTCGAGGTCGGCGGCTCGCTCGGCCGCGAGAAGGCAACCGGCCAGGGTGTCGTCGACGTCATCAAGGAAATGCTCCCGGAGATCGGCATCCCCATCAAGGGCATGCGCGTGTCCATCCTCGGCTTCGGCAACGTGGGCTCCTGGGCCGGCCGAATCCTCCAGGACCTCGGCGCTCGCGTCGTCGCCGTCGCCGACCACACCGGCGCGCTCCGCAACGACGAGGGCATCGACTGCCACGCCATGGCCGACTACTGCGCCCGCAACGGCGGCCTCGCCGGCTTCGAGAAATCCGCACAGACCACCGCCACCGGCGGCAACGCCTCCTCCGGCGGCACGCCCATCTCCCTCGACGAGTTCTACGAGACCCCCGTCGAGGTCTTCATCCCCGCCGCCCTCGAGCAGATGATCAAGGAGCGCGAGGCCGCCCTCATCAACGCCAAGGTCATCGCCGAGGCCGCCAACGCACCCATCACCCCCGCCGGCGACCGCGTCCTCATGAAGCGCGGCATCGAGATCCTCCCCGCCATCCTCTGCAACGCCGGCGGCGTCGTCGTCTCCTACTTCGAGTGGGTCCAGAACAAGTCCTGCGTCACCTGGGACGCCGAGCAGGTCGACCGCGAACTCAACCGCCACATGGTCATGGCCGCCCGCCGAACCAACCTCGCACGCCAGCGCTACCAGTGCGACCTCCGCACCGCCAGCTACATCGCATCCCTCGAACACATCGGCAAGGTCTACACCGTCCGCGGCATCTTCCCGTAAACGCCCGCAAGACAAAGCTGAGACCCCACACCACACCCGCCACACCGACACCCGCTCATCCCGAGCGGGCGTTTTCTTTACCTGCGACGTGCCAGCGCCCGAGCCTCCCGCTCACCCAGCGGCACACGCAGCAGCAGCACCATCGCCGCCGCGAACGCCATCGGCGCCAGCAGCTCAAACGTCTCCTCCATCGCCTGCGTGTAGATCGGCGGCACAAACTGCCCCCGCCCCAGGATGTCGTCCATCAACCACCCAAGCCCGATCAGCACCCCCGACGCGAAGAAGCACCACCACGCCCGGTCCCGCCCAAGCAAGAGCGCCTTGTGCCTGGGCGACACCCACCACGCCGGCACGAACAGCGCCGCACCGGCCGCAACAAACACCACCGCCCACACCACCCGCAGCACCACCGAAGTCTCGCCGCTCAGCCACCAATCGATCCGATACCGCACCCCAAGCTCGCCCAGCGTCTCGGGATTCAAAAGCACATGCGCATCGACCTCCCGCGCCACGATCAACGCCGAGACCAGCGCAAGCCACAGCCCAAACACACGATCACGCACCACCCGAAGCCGCCCCACCAGCGCCAAGCCCATCACCACGCCCAGCACCGAGCACACGCCCCACAGCACAACCTGCGAGACCTCGAACAGCCCGTCCTCGTGCGTCAGCCGCGAGAGCCAATCGCCAACCGACCCGGGCTCAAACGCCCAGCTGCTCGGCTCCCCGCCAACCGCGCTCTCATCTTCATCTAGACGCATGCATCGCGAGTCTAGACAAACACGCCCCGCCGCAAGCCCTCACGCGCCAGCCGCGCCCACCGCGCCTCAATCGCACGCCGGACACGTCCGGGGCGAGCTCCCCCACAGCGCCAGGTAAAACGAGAAGTCGCTCAGGTCTACCACGCCGTCCGGCTGGCCAAACCCGGGCGTCCCCGCCGCCGCACCCGTCGACGTGAAGTCCGCCGCCGCATCCGACATGCCCCACATGCCGAGATACACCGAGAAGTCCGACAGATTCACAAGCCCATCCCGCTCGCCGTTCGGCCCGCCCACATCGCCCGGGCAGAGCGACACCGCCTCGACCAACAGCTCAACACACCCACCCACCGTCGACCGCGCCGTGTTCGGCGGCAGCTGGATCCCGCTCAGACCCGCAGCAGACGTCACACGCAGCACGTCCGCCCCGCCCGTCGGCGGCGACATAAACACATCCCGCGTGTACGTCACTTCAAACTCGTTCGCCGGCTCACCATCCACGCCCGGCACCAACGTGTCGTAGCTCCCAACGACCAACGGCGTCTCCCCCGACGCCGGGCCGCACGACCGCAGCACCTCAAGATTCCCCGCGAT
This sequence comes from uncultured Phycisphaeraceae bacterium, assembly GCA_964415125.1. GTDB lineage: Bacteria > Planctomycetota > Phycisphaerae > Phycisphaerales > UBA1924 > CAYQAD01. The sequence goes on from CAYQAD010000246.1 coordinate 2,515, forward strand.
CCCCGCCTGCACCCAGTTCGGCTCGCTCTGCTCGAACCGGTGCGTCGCCGTCACACGCACCACCGCCGGCACCACCGACGACACGCACACACTCGGCACAAAGCTCATCGTCGCCGTGCCAAAGCCCCCGCCCTCTTCCACCGCCGCATCGAGATCAATAAGCACCCGCAGCGCCGAAGGCCCCGTGTAGCTCGCGCTCACCACGCCGTCCGCCGAACCCGAACGCGACAGCTCGCACCCATCGTCGATCACCGCGCCAACCGTCTGCATCCCGGGCAACGTGTCCACCAGAAACGGCGCGTCCGCAGACCCGCAGATCGTCGTCGCCCGCGAAAACCCGGACACATCCACCACCGGCGCGACACTCGGATCAAGACACCACTGCTGCGCACCCGCCGAGCCAACACCCGCGCCGAGCGCCCCAACACCAGCCAGCAACGACACCACACCACGCTGAATGCCACACGTGCTCATCTCATCGACCTCCCACCAGCCGCGACCACCGCTGCGCACCCGAACACACCGGGCACGAACCACCGCCAGCCACAACCCCACAAGCGTACCAACACCGCCCGCCCACTCAACGCCAAACGACACCCAAGCCCACCCAAAATCCCCACGCACACGCAATTTTCACCCCCCGACGCACCCCCTCCACACCAAGCCCCCAAGCCCCACTGCCCCATCGCATGCGTGCCCTATTGCCCCGATGTCCCGATGTCCCGATGCCTCGGCCCCTTCCCCCTCACGGATAATCCTGCCGCGTCGGCCGAATCGTCACGTCGTTGACATGCACGTGCGCCGGCTGCCCCACCACATACAGCACCGCCCGCGCCACATCCCCCGGCTCAAGCACCGGCCCGATCCGATCCATGAACTCCCCAAACGTCTCCGGGTCGTACTCGGCAACCTCCTGAAACTCGCTCCGCACGATCCCCGGCGCAATCAGCGTCACCCGCACGCCCTTAGGACCCAACTCCCGCCGAGCCGCCTCCGCCAGCGAGTTCACCGCAAACTTCGTCGACCCATACATGCTCGAGAAGGGCGAGATGTGCTTGCCCACATTCGACCCGATCACCACCACATCCCGAGCCCCCCGATCCCGCCAATCCCCCCCGCTCACCGGCGGCAACCCATCCGCACCAGCCTCCATCAAATCACCCGCCAGCACCCGCCCCCCCGCCCGACTCCGCAGCGCCGCCCCAAG
>CAYQAD010000246.1:3731-4125 GCA_964415125.1 uncultured Phycisphaeraceae bacterium
AGGTCCTGAGCCCCGCGCTCGCGCCAATCCCCCGCACTCACCGGCGGCAACCCATCACCGCCTTCCGCCAGCACCTTCCCCGCCTCCCGAATCAAGAGCGCCGCCCCCAGCACATTCGTCCGCACCACCTCCTCCCACTGCGACACATCCGAGTCCACCACCGACCCCCGCAGCCCCCGCCCCGCGTTCACCACCACACAATCCGCATCCACCCCCCACCGCTCCCGCGGCGCATCCAGCATCGCCGCCACCGTCCCCGCCTCCGCCGCATCCCCCACAACCGCAACCGCCTCACCCCACCCATCACCACGCCCCTTCTCAATCTCCCCCACAACCTCCGCGCACCGCCCCCCCCGCCGCCCATTCACAACCACACGCGCCCCACCAGCCGCAA
>CAYQAD010000247.1:0-4121 GCA_964415125.1 uncultured Phycisphaeraceae bacterium
GAACGCCGCCCGCGCGATCGGGTCGAGCCCCGTGCTCGCCTCGTCCAGCAGCAGCACCTCGGGCCGCGCCAGCAGCGCCCGCGCCAGGTCCACCCGCCGGGCGAGCCCGCCCGAGAGTGTCCCAACCCGCGAGCCCATCCGGTCGGCCACACCCAGCGCCGCGCACACCGCGTCGACCCGCGCCCCAACCTCCGATCGCGCCACGCCGTGCAGCGCCGCCTCGAGCCGGAGATTCTCGCGCACCGTCAGCAGCGGATCGAGTCCGGGCGATTGAAACACCACCGCCCGCCGCCCACAGCACGCCGCCCGCCCGCCATCGAGCGCCACGGTCCCCGACAGCGCACCGATCAGCGTCGACTTGCCCGACCCGTTCGGCCCGAGCAGCGCCACAAGCTCCCCCGCCGCGACGCGTGTCGACACGCCGTCGAGCGCCACCGTCCCGGCCCGCCGCCGCCCGCGGTAGGTCTTCTGCGCTTCCACAATCTCGATTCGCGCGCGCCCGTCCACCGCTACAGCGCCGCGCGGAGTGTCGCCTCAGCAACCAGCACCACAAGCAGCGCCGGCAGATGCGCGATCGATGCGAAGAACACGGCCCGCGCCCGCTCGCGCGAACGAACCCGCGCAAACCGCACCGCCATCGCCAGGTACGCCACGCTGCTCACCGCCGCGACCGCCAGATACGCCAGCCCGGCCCGATCGCCCATCGCGAACGCCGGCCACGCACTCACCGGCACGAGCAGCGCCGCCGACGCCACCATCCACGACGCGACCCGCCGCCCATCACCGTCATCACGAGGCAGCACGCGATAGTCACCCGCCGCATAATCATCCCGGTACATCCACGCGATCGCGTAGAAGTGGGGGAGCTGCCACACCGTCATCAGCGCGAAGAGCGAGAGCGCTCCGGGCGCGATCGCCGCGGCAAAGTCATTGCCGCCCGCCGCCGCCGACCACCCGATCACCGGCGGCAGCGCACCGGGCACCGCACCAATCACCGTGCACCACGCCGACCGCACCTTCATCGGTGTGTAGATCAAGACATACAACAGGATCGTCGCCGCCGCGATCGCCGCGGGCACGATCCCCGCACCGACAAGCAGCACCAGCACACCCACCACGCCGAGCACAACGCCCCACGCGAGCGCCGCGCCGGGCTCGACGCGGGCCGTCGGAATCGGTCGGCCGGCGGTCCTGGGCATCCGCCCGTCCCGCTCGCGCTCCCACCACTGGTTGATCGTGTTCGCGCCCGACGCGCTCAGCGCCGTCCCGAGCACCGCCGCCAGCGCCGTGAGCACCGTCGCCCCGAGCGCCGGCCGCTCGCCCGACGCGAGCAGCGCGAGCGCAAAGCCCATCGCGCTCGTCAGCGTCACGAGCCGCGTAATCCGAGGCTTGGTCGTCTCGATCACCGCGCGGAACGTGCCGCCCGCCGCGTTGGCGGGAGCCGAGAGATCAGCACTGGCCGTCGCTCGGCTCATCCACGCTCCATCGCCCCGTCGGCCGCCCGCCCGAGCCGGGCCGCCAGCCGCCCTCAAGGGCACCATTCCCGCCCCGCCGGACCCGTTCCGGCTCTGCAGGACTTCGACCGACGATGCTAGCCGGATTGCCCGCCAGAGGCCCGCGTCCGACATTCCAGAACGCGACCTAGGGAACGCACACATCCACCCACACCGGGAAGTGGTCGCTCGGCCAGCTCCCCCCGGCCCCGGGCCGCGCCATCCCCATCCCCCGCACGCCCAGCGAGGCGCTCGGCAACGCGTAGTCCACCCGCAGCCGAAACATCGCCGTATCCCACGGGTCCATCCCATCCATCGCCTGTGGGCTCGTCTGCTCCACCGCCCGCACCCGCTCGTGCCCGATCAACCACGTCCCGATCGGGTCGTTGATCGACGACCCGCCCCGCGGGTCCGCGTTCAGGTCCCCCACGATCACGAAGTGCGCCCCCGCATCCAGCCCGCCGGCCCGGCCGGCATCGTCCACGATCCACGCCGCCGACTCGCCCCCGTCGAGGTACACGCCCCAGAACCGGATCTCGTCATGGTTCCGCTTCTTGTTCCGCTGCTCCGCCCCATCAAACGCCGGCGGCGTCGGGTGCGATGCCAGCACATGCACCACCGACCCGTCCCGCAGCCGCACCGGCACGTCCCAATGGCTCTTGCTGCTCAATCGCATGGCACCCCACGCCTCGTCGCTGTGCCAGGGCGTGCCGTCCTCGTTCATCGGCCGCAACGCATCGGGCATCGTCGCCCACCGCAGCGTCTGGAACGTCCGCACGTCGTCAGCCTGCACCTCCAGCCCGTCGCGCACAAGCAGCGCCATCGCGTACTGCCCCGGAAACGTGCCGAAGCCGAACGCATCGTTCCCATACGCCCGCCCCGCGTCGGTCGCCCGCCCGGGCGTGCCGTCGTCGTTCAGCGCCGGCAGCGGCGGGGGCGTGCCGTGTGCCGTGCCGTCGTTGTCCAGATCGTGACCCGACGCCACACCCGTGTTGCTCGGCCAGGCGTGCGCCGTGTACCCGGGCAACCGCTCTGCCAGCGCCATCGCGGCCGCCAGATCGTCGCGGTACTCGATCTCGTTAATCAGCAGCACGTCGGCGTTGATGTCCCGAATCACGCGCACGATCTCGTCCACGCGCGTCCGCCGCTCCGGCGTGTCCGCCTCGATCTCCGCGAGCCGCAGGTCCTCCACGTTGAAAGTCCCGACGCGCACGCACCCAGGCTGGGCCGCCAAAACACCGCTCGCCGATCCCACGCCGAGGAACGCCAGAACACCACACGCCAATCGCATCCATGTCATGCCGCCCACGCTATCGTCTTGCCGCACGTCCCGGTAGCTCAGCTGGATAGAGCAGCGGACTTCTAATCCGCCGGTCGGGGGTTCGAATCCCTCCCGGGATGCTTCATGACCACCGCCCGACCCCCCGGCCCGCACGCCCGTCCGATCGGGATCATCGCCGCCATGCCCGGCGAGATCGCCGCCCTCGACGCCGAGATCAACCGGGCCGGCCAGCAGCCCGCCATCACCCATGCCCGCGGCAACCGCGACTACCACCGGGGCACCATCGCCGGCCGCGACGTCGTCCTGGTCATGTCCCGCGTGGGCAAGGTCGCCGCCGCCACCACCGCGACCAGCCTTATCCACGACCACGACCCCGCCGAGATCATCTTCACGGGCGTCGCCGGGGGGCTCGCCCCGGCCGTCGAGATCGGCGATGTCGCCATCGCCACCGAGACCCTCCAGCACGACCTCGACGCACGCCCGCTCTTCCCCCGCCACGAGATTCCCCTGCTCGGGCTCGCCCGTATCCCCGCAGCCGCAGCCCGTGTCGCGCAGGCCGCCGCCGCCGCCCGAGCCGCCCTGCACGAGATCGACCCACGCCGCGCCGTCCACGCCGGCCTTGTCGTCAGCGGCGACCAGTTCATTGCCTCCCCCGCCCAGCGCGACGCGATCCGCGCCGCCACGCCCGATGCCCTCGCGGTGGAGATGGAAGGGGCCGCCGTCGCCCAGGTCTGCCACGAGCACGACGTGCCCTGCACGATCGCCCGCCTGATCTCCGACGCCGCCGGTGCCGACGCCGCGGCCGAGTTCGGCATCGCGATCGAGGACGCCGCCGCGCGATTCTCCCTTGCCTTCGTGCGCGAGCTCGTCGGGCACCTCGACACGCCCCAGATCGAGGTCGACGACCGATAGAAACACCGCCTGTCGGTTGCGGCCAGCCCCCGCACCCGTCACACTGGGCGTTCTGCCAGCCCATCGGCACCCCCGAGAGGATGTCCCTATGCCATCGTTCCGTCGCCCGTCGGCCCGCCTTGCCCGCTCGCCCCGCCCCCTCGCAAGGCCAGCCCGAGCCGCTCGGCTCGCCGCACGCGCCGGCGCCGCCCAGCCCGTCACGCTCGAGACCCTCGAGCCCCGCATCGTCCTCTCGACAGCCGACGCGTTCCACGCACCGGTCTATATCGACTTCCGATCCGCCGGCTCGGGCTCGCTCGTCGACTTCGCCGTGGGCGATCTCAACAACGACGGCATGGACGACGTCGCCGCCGTCGACGGCAACGACCTCTACATCACCACCAGCTTCCGCGGCGCGTACCGCGACCCCATCGCCATCGACCTCACCTCCTCGG
>CAYQAD010000248.1:0-4106 GCA_964415125.1 uncultured Phycisphaeraceae bacterium
CCGCCGTACGCGTTGATGCCCATGATGTCCACGTCCGGGCAAAGCCGCGCAAACTGCTCCGCCTTCTCGGGCCAAAGCCCCGCGATCACACCGATCGTCGGCCGCGACGGGTCCTCCGCCTTCACCGCACGCGCCAGCGCGTTGATCTCAGGAAAGATCCGCTCCGGATCCACCCCAAGCTCCACCTCGTTCCCGACCGCCCACATCAGCACCGCCGGATGGTGCTTCCACTTCCGCACGAACGCGACCTTCTCCTCGAGCTGCCGCGCCACCGCCTCCTTGTCGTCGTAATCAAACCCGTGCCGTGGATGCCCCACCCAGAACCCCGCCGTCACCGTGATTCCACGCTCGTGCGCCCGGTCAAGCAGCGACGCCACCTCACCATCGGGCCACGTCCGCACGTCGAGTTGCCCCTGCCCCCACGTGCGGATCGAGTTGCCGCCGATCTTCGCGAGCAGGTCGAGCCGCGTGTCGCCGCCCGCCCCCTTCACGAAGTACGGCTCGCCCCCGCGCAGCAGCTGCCACCCCGAGTCCGTCCGCACAACCTCCACCGGCACCGCCGCGTCACGCACGCCCGAGCCCTCCGCACCCGCCCCGCCCCGCGCACACCCGCACGCAAACCCAAGCACCGCAGGCAACACCAACGCCAAACGCATCGCACAAGCCATGTTCAAATCCACCTCTCCGCGCAGCACCGCCACGCAGCACGAGATCCACACCCGAGCCAAGCCACACGCCCAGCCGAATCAGTGCCCAGCCGGCGTCCCGCCCGTCATCCGCCGTGCCGGCTCAAACGCGCCCGAGCGACGCACGCCCTCCGACTCGGTCCCCTTCGTCGCAGCACCCAGGTTCTCACCCTTCGCCTCGATCACCGTGCGGTACCACCGCGCCGAGTCCTTGAGCGTCCGCTCCCCGGTCTCGAAGTCCACGTAGATCATGCCGAACCGCTGGTCGTACCCCTCCGCCCACTCAAAGTTGTCCATGAGCGACCACTGGAAGTACCCCTTCACGCCAACGCCATCCGCGATCGCGCGCCGAAGCTCCATCAGGTGCCGACCGACATAGTCGATCCGCTGCGGATCCGACACCCGGCCATTCAGATCGACCCAGTCGCGATTCGCCATCCCGTTCTCGCAGATCACCACCGGCTTGCCGTACCGCTCGAACAAGAACTTCGGCCCCCAGTACAGCACCTCGGGCGTCACCTCCCACCCGAACGACGTCCGAGGCGTCGCGATCGGAAGCTTCACCTCCTCCGCCTTGCCGTCCGCGCCCGCCCGCACCGGCGTACCCCGGTAGATGTTCGTCCCGTGCATGTCCATGGGCTGGCAGATCACATCCATGTCCCGCTCCCACCCGCTCGGCAGGTGTTGCCCGAGATGCTTGAGCCCCTCCTCCGGATAGTGCCCCAGGAACACCGGATCGTTGTACCACGTGTTCGTCCAAAGGCTCGTCGCCGAAGACGCGAACGTCTCCTTCCGCGCCGCCTCGACATCCGCCGGATCATCGCTCACCGGGTACGACACCACCCCCACCGGCGCCCACCCGACGAGCGGCTTCGTCTTCGCCCGCTCGCGAATCGTCCGCGCCGCCATCCCGTGCGCACGCATCACGTTGTGCGAGATCAGCACCTGATCCGAGATCGGCAGCTTCAACCCCGGCGCGTGCTCGCCCGTCCCATGACCCATCACGATGAACACGTGCGGCTCATTGATCGTCAGCCAGTGCGACACGCGATCCGAAAGCCGATCAACCACCACCCGCGCGTACGCATCAAACCAATCCGCGCTCGCCGGGTTCAGCCAGCCACCCTGCCGCTGCAACGCAAGCGGGTAGTCCCAGTGAAAGAGCGTCACATACGGCTCGATCCCCGCCGCCAGCAACTCATCCACCAGCCGGTCGTAGAACCCAAGCCCCGCCTCGCTCACCGCGCCGACGCCCTCCGGAATCACCCGAGGCCAGCAGATGGAAAACCGGTACGCGCCCAGCCCCATCTCCTTCATCAGCTTCACGTCCTCGACGTACCGCCCGACGTGGTCGCACGCCACATCCCCCGTGTCACCGCCGCGTACCGCGCCAGGCCATCGGCAGAAGTCGTCCCACACGCTCGGGCCCCGCCCGTGCTTGTTGACCCCGCCCTCGATCTGATACGAGCTCGTCGCCGCACCCCACACAAAGTCGTCCGGAAATCGCATCAGAACCACTCCTTCGCGCCCGAGCGGGCCACCCAGGACCAAGCAAACACGCCGAACCCGTGCGCACCACGCGCACAGCGACCGACGCCGGAGCGTAACTATTACGGCAACAGCCCGTCAACCACCCAGGCGAAACGTCCGAATACCCCTTCCAGAGCAACGAATCGAGAATCGCGGGCGATCACCACCCCCCGCCATTTCCCCATTGTGCCACCCCAGCACACCCGGTAGTGTTTCACCATGACATACGCCACACACACTCGGAAGCTTTACACCGCCGCCGCAGCACTCTCGCTCGCCGCCGGCGCATCCGCCCAGCTCACCCTCACATGGGCCGACGAGTTCAACGGCACCGAGCTCGACCTCTCCGTCTGGGATCGCCAGATCGGCACCGGCACCGCCTACGGCCTCCCCGCCGGCTGGGGCAACAGCGAGTTCCAGTTCTACACATCCTCAACAAACAACGTGAACGTCCAGGACGGCGTTCTCAACATCATCGCACGCAACGAAAGCTTCGGTGGACGCAACTTCACCTCCGCACGCATCCGCACCATCGGCAACGTCGACCTTCTCTACGGCCGCATCGAAGGACGCATCCAACTCCCCACCGGACCAAACATGTGGCCCGCCTTCTGGATGCTCGCAACCAACTCGCCCTACGGCGGATGGGCCGCCTCCGGCGAGATCGACATCATGGAATCCGTCAACCAGGCCGACCGCGTCTACGGCACCATCCACTACGGCGGGCTCTGGCCCAACAACCGCTCCCGAGGCACGTCCTTCATCCCCGGGCCCGATCTCTCCCAGTCATTCCACACCTACGCCATCGAGTGGGACCCCGACCAGATCCGCTGGTACTTCGACGGCCAGATCTACAACACCATCTTCCGCGAGCAGTGGGACTCCGACGCCGCACCCGCCGATACCAACGCACCCTTCGACCAACCCTTCCACCTCATCCTCAACGTCGCCGTCGGCGGCACGTTCCCCGGCAGCGAAAACCCCCAGGGCCTCGCAAACTACCCGCAAACCATGAAGGTCGACTGGGTCCGCGCCTACGCCTTCGAGCAGGTCGCCTACCCCGACGGCACGCCCCACACCATCCCAGGCGAGATCCAGGCCGAAGACTTCGACCACGGCTACGGCGGCCTCGCCTACAACGAAGCCGACGGCTCAAACAACGGCGGCGACTACCGCAACACCGCCGTCGACGTCGACCAGTTCTTCGCCGGCCACTACGTCGGATGGATCGACGCCGGCGACTGGATGGAATACACCGTCGACGTCGCCCAAGCAGGCACATACGAAGCACGCTTCCGCGTCGCCTCCCAGCCCGGCGGCGGCGCACTCCTGCTCCGCGCGGGCGGCACCGACATCACCGGCGTCGTCCCCGTCCCGCAGACCGGCTCCTGGACCGCCTTCACCAACATCACCCGCACCGTCCAGCTCGACGCGGGCACACAAGTCCTGCGTTTCGAGAACGCCGGCACACCCGGACGCTTCAACCTCGATGAGTTCGAACTCACCCTCATCGAAGCCTCTTGCGTCCCCGATCTCACCACCACCGGCACCGCCAACGGCATCCCCGACGGCAACGTCGACCTCTCCGACTTCTCCTTCTACCTCGGCACCTGGGGCGCAAGCGACCCCGCCGCCGACCTCACAACCACCGGCGCCTCCAACGGCATCCCCGATGGCGCCGTCGACCTCTCCGACTTCTCCTTCTACCTCGGACTCTGGGGTGCCGGCTGCCCATAACGGGCAACACGCCGCCCCCCGGCGACGCACACCCGCGCCATGCCCCCACCACGGCACGGCGTCCACCCGCGCCCCGTACGGAATTCACCACACGCATTCGGTGGTGTTACACAAAAACCGCCCTCAAGGCCCCAGAACAACGATCCGAAACAG
>CAYQAD010000249.1:0-4105 GCA_964415125.1 uncultured Phycisphaeraceae bacterium
GGATGCCGATGAGCAGCGCGATGATCGCGATGACCACGAGCAGCTCGATGAGCGTGAAGCCTCGGGTCCGGCCGGAGCGGCCGATGCTGCCGGGGCGGGGTGCGAAGTTGTGTGTGCGCTGTGTCATCATGATGAGCGTCCCTGTCTTCGCGGCCTGCGGAAAAGCAGGACCGGGTAGTCGAAGGTAATCAAATCTGAACTTGCGGCAACCGATTTCGGACGATGTGGGGTGTCGGACGCGTTGGGTGATAAATGCGGGCAATGCGCTCGGAAGCGGCGTTCGATTTTGCCGCCGTTGCGGGTGTTTTGCCGTCAATTCCGCCCGGATCGTGCGGCGTCCGATCACTCGGTCAAAAGGTCGATTTCTGCGATTGCGGAGTACGGCCGGCTGCCGTGGGAGGTTTCGGCGGTGAGACGAATATGCGTGACCGAGCGGGGGCGATCGAACTCGACGGGTTGTGCCGGTCCGTTGGCGACGAAGCGCCCGCTCGCGACGCGGGTCCACGCCTCGCCGTCGGTGCTGACCTCGACGATGTAGCGATCAATCTGCCCGTTGAGGTTGCGGTCTTGCCGCGAGAGGTACGTCATGCCGGTGAGGCGTGCGGCCTCGGGCAGCTCGACGGTGATCGAGTGCGGGTGCTGCGGGATGTCGCCCGACCAGCGCGTGTGCCAGAGGGAACTCGGGTCGCCGTCGAGCACGTTGGTCGCGGGGTAGCCCGGGTGGTTGCGCGTCGCGTCGCCCACGCGGGCGCGGAGGCGCTCGGCGGTGGGGGGCTCGCGGAAGAGGCTGCGCACCTGGTCGGCGGTGACCGCGACCGAGGGGGCAAAGTCGCTGGAGGCCATGTAGGCGAGCAGGCTTTTGCGGAACTGTCGGGCGGCGTGCCTCTGGTCGAGGTCCGTGTCGATGTCGAGCGCGGAGACCATCAGCCGGCCCTCGCCGACGCGTGCCTCAAAGAGCGAGGCGAGCTTGCGCGAGCGGAACCAGGTGTCGATCGGTTGCACGAGCGGATCGAGCAGCACGGGCAGTTCGTCGAGCACCATCGCGCCGGCTTGCGCGGTGGGCCAGCCGATCAGGTCCCACCATTGCCAGTCGGTGTGGTAGTCGGTGGGGAAGTGGTCGAAGAGCGGGTGGTCGGGCTCGATGAACAGGCCGAGCGTGTGGGGGGCCTGGCCGTTGGTCCACGCGGTGTTCCAGAACACGGGGGAGAATCCCAGCGCGACGTCGCCCGTGGTGAACCTGCCCTCGGGCATGAACAGGACGGTGCCGCCGCGGGCGAGCACGCGCTCCGCCTCGGCGTCGAGCACGCGCGTGAAGTGCACGGCATCGGGCATCGGCGCGGCCGACTCGTTCGGGAAGACCCAGATGTCCCACGTGTTGGCGATGCTGTCGCCTTCGATCTCGACGCGGAGCGTCGCCTTGGTCGCGCGCTCGGCCGAGAGCGTTGTGCGGAGCGAGCCGACGCGGATCAGGTCGCCGACGGGCAGGTCCATGGGCGCGAAGTCGCCGGCCGCCATGGTCGAGCCATCCTGGCGGGTGATGGTCCACAGGACGCGGGCGCTCGGGATGGTGGCGGCGCCGAACTGCGCGATGTCGATGTCGGCGGTGAACTCCTGGCCGTTGGTGAAGACGCGGTCGGCGAAGCGGGCCAGCGGCGTGACGGGGCCTGCGAACGCGTGGAACTCCTCGCCGGTGATGTAGGGCTTGGGGTCCCAGAATGGATCGAGCACACCGACCAGCGCGGTGCCCTGCCCGGGGAAGTCATGCAGGTCGAGCAGCTGGAAGCCGCCGAAGTCGCTCGTGCGGAGGGCGGCTTCGATCTCTTCCTTGTATGCCAGCACCTGCAGCTTGCCGGACGCCATGAGGAAGTCGCGCTCGCGATGGCCGAGGCCGTTGTTCGTGAGCAGGTCGCGGAAGATCTCGAAGTTCTTCGGCTTGAGATGGCCGGTGTACTTGCCCATCTCCTCGAAGTTCGGGAAGACGCACCACTGGCCGATCTCGTGGGCGAGGATCGGGTCGTCGAAACGCGAGGAGTACTGGTTGTAGTCGGTGCGTGTGGTGGGGGGCTTGCTGTTGATGGTGCTGTCGAGCCCCTCGCCCCAGCGCTGGATGCGTGGCTGGTAGGGCACGTGGAATTGGCTTTCTTCCATGATGGGCCAGCCGGCGCCGCTGGTGTAAAAGCGGCGGTTGTCGGCGACCTTGTAGGTGTTGAGCCACTCGCCGAGGAAGTTCTCGCCCATGCCGCGGGGCCCGGGGCCGCTGGGCTCGTTGCCGTAGGCCATGAGCAGGAAGGAGGGGTGGTTGCCGAACTCCGCGAGGATGCGATCGGTCTCCTCGTAGACGTACTGGTCGATCGGGTCGCCCCGGCCGAGCTGCGGGCCTTGATTCACCCAGAAGGGCCCCTCGACCTGCAGGTACATGCCGAGCTTGTCGGCCGCGAGGAACGCGGCGCGCGGCGGGCACCACGAGTGGAACCGCATGTGGTTGAGCCCGAACTCGCGCAGGCGGTTGAAGATCCGCTCCCACTCGGCGACGTCGGTGGGGGGGTAGCCGGTCTTCGGGAAGATGGCGCACTCGAGCGTGCCGCGGAGATAGATCGGGTTGCCGTTGATCGTGAATCGGCCGTCATCGCTGGCGAGATCGCGCAGGCCGAACCACGTCTCGAAGGTGTGCGAGCCGCTCGTCGAGTCGGCGGTCACGGCGAGGTGGTAGGTGTGGGGCGTGAACTCGCTCCACAACGCCGCGTCGGGGCCGAGGTCCACGCGGATGTCTGCCTGCGCGTCGCTGTTGGCGGGCACGGTCAGGGCCGAGCTGGCCGATGCGGCCGGCGCGTGGTCGTTTGTTGCCAGCGCCGAGAGGTCGACGGTCGTGTCCGCCGAGGTGCGGTTGCGGACGGTGACGGTCGCGACGGCGCTCTTCGTCGAGCCGCTCGGCACAACGCGAACCTGCTCGACCGAGACCATCGGTACGGCCCTGAGCTGGATCGCGCCGACCACGCCGTTCCAGTTGGTCTGGGTGTGGTCGGTCATGCTGTGGGCATTCGGGCCGACGCTGTAGGCCATGGAGTTGTCGATGCGGAGGTCGAGGGTGTAGGTGCCGGGCTCGATCGCGCCGATGTCAAAGTGGTGGGGCGTGCTGAGGCTCTCGCCCTTGCCGATGGGTCGGCCGTCGAGCCACGCCTCGGTCACCCAGTGAGCCCGCTCGAGGTAGAGCGTGACGTGCTTGCCGGTCCAGGTCGGCGGGATGGTGACCTCCCGGCTGTACCAGGCAGGGCCCACGAAGACGCGGTCGGGCGTGAGCCAGAAGGGCATCTTGAAGTTGTCATCCGGGCGGTACGGTGCGTACTCGTCGCGTGCCCACTCGGCCGGGCGTGTGTCGCCGACCCAGGGCGAGTCCATGCGTGGGAGATCGCCGTGGCCCTGGGCTTGCAGCGAGCCGGGAAGCCAGACATCGGCCGTCTGCGTGAGGCCGAGCTTGCGGATGCTGTCGTTTCCGCTCGCGTCGGGGTCTGGCGCGAGGCGCCAGGTGCCGGCGAGGGACACCGCTTGGGACTTCCCGGCGACGGCGGTTGTCGCGGTCGCCGCGAGGAGTGCGGCCGTCACGGCGGCGGCCGGCATGCGGCGGCCGAAGTGTGCGAGCGTTCGGCAGAGTCGTGCGGCGAGCGTGATCACTCGGGAGTCCTTTCGAGGGGCCTCGGCGTAGAGGGCTCTTGGGTGGCGGTCGTGTCGGCCGCGGGCTCTGAGAACGCGGTCGCGAGCCCGTTTGCGGGTCCGCGAGCATACTTGAGAGGCGGGGTTGCTCATGGCGTCTCCGTCGCCGGGGGTTGCGACACCGTTGCCTTGGTTTGTCATTCTTGCCTTGGCGTCGTGTGCCATTGTGGCGTTGGGCGTTAGTCTGGCCCCCCGCGCTGGCGGGGTTGCTGGCCGCGTTGCCGATCTGAAGCAGGTTGGGCCTGCGCTGTACCAAGGATTGCATATGCCTTTGAGTTCGATCGCCGGGGTAACAGAGGCTTCGGTTCTTGGGCAGGTGCTCGCGACCGCCGCGACACCGGTGGGCGTCGCCCTCGCGCCGCAGGACACGCTGGTGTTTGTCGGCTTTCTCGCGGTG
>CAYQAD010000250.1:0-4100 GCA_964415125.1 uncultured Phycisphaeraceae bacterium
ATGGAGGACACGACCGGCACGGCCGACTCGGTCATGTTCGCCGACTGCTTCGAGCGTTACGGCTCGGTGCTCGAGGACGACGAGCCCTTCTTCCTGCTCGGGCGGGTCGACCACAGCCGGGGCGATCCGCAGATCATCGTCGATCGCCTGGTGCCCATCGCGGGCGTGCCGCTCGAGAAGGGCACGTTGCGTGTGGTCGTCCGCGAGCAACGCCTCAACGGCGACGCGAACGACCGCCTCGCGGCGCTGCACCGCTGCATGATCTCCGCCGACGGCGTGGTAGGCCCCGAGGGCACCAAGCCCGTCCCCATCGAGCTGGTCGTCGACACCGACCTGGGCTGGGCATCGATCGAGCCCAAGACCCGCGTGGCGCTCCGGCCCGAGCTGGTGCGCGAGGTCAGCGAACTGCTGGGCGACCAGAGCGTGCGGCTGGTCGGCGGCGTGAGCGTAGAGGTCGAGGAGCCGAGAGGGCGTCGGCGGAACCGCGCGAGCGAGTAGCGGCCGCGTGTGACTGGCGCTATGCGTCCATCGTCGGCGTCGCATCGGGCAACGCGTTCGCCCAGCGCGTGTTGAGGGTGTGCGGCACGCCGAGCAGGTCGGCGACCTTGCCGGCAATAAAGTCGATGATGTCCTGCACGCTCTGCGGCCTGAGATAGAAGCCCGGATTGGTCGGGCAGATCGTCGCGCCGGCCAGTGCCAGCGTGCGCATGTTCTCGATGTCGACGAGGCTCACCGGCATCTCGCGGTGGCAGATCACCAGCGGGCGTCGTTCTTTGAGCGTCACCATCGCGGCGCGGGTGAGCAGGTTGGAGCCGGCGCTGGTGGCGATCGCGCCGAGGCTCGTGCTCGAGCATGGGAGCACGGCCATGCCGTCGTGCAGGAAGGAGCCACTGGCGATCACCGCGCCGACGTCCTTGTTCGGATGGATGATCAGGTTCGCCTCGTACTCGTCGGCCCGGTCGCTGGCAGCGAGGGCGGGGCTGAGGTTCGCCAGGTCGTACCGCTTGATGTCGGTCTCGTCGAAGAGCAGTCGCTTGCCGTAGTCACTGATGACCAGGTGTACCTCGTACCCGGCGACGAGCGCGAGATCGAGGAAGCGAAGGGCGTAGTCCGCCCCGGACGCGCCGGAGATGCCCAGCACGATGCGCTTCGGCCGATCCTGGGCGGTCGGCGGCGCGGGCGGGGCCGGGCGGGGGAGCGGCTTGGGGAAGTTGTCGGGCACGGGCAGGCTCCGCTTCTCACACCGCGTGGCACATGGTGGCTCGTGCTGGCGCATCGTGGGGCACAGTGAGCGTAAAGTGATGCGACTCGAAACCGAACCGACCGGACTCGCCCGTGCCCACATGTGAAGGTGTGGTTCAACAGGGGGGTTCGACGGGAAAGGACACACGGATGATCGGCACCCAGACCGCCCGCCGTCGCGCCGGCACCGCGACAAACCGACCCATAGCCCCAACGCCAGCCGGGCCTGCACGGCGTTTGATTGGGTTGGCGATCGCGACGTGCACGCTCGCGGCCGGCCTGACGGGCTGCCACTCGAGCTACGCGACCTACCCGCGCGTCAACGACGTGGCGTTTTCGGATGTGAACCGCTCGCTGTTCCCGGCCGCGACGATCGCGGCATTGAAGGTTGCCGTTGACCGCAGGCCGCCCCCCGCGTCGGCCAACGGACGCTTCGCGATCAATCCGGCGCTGGGGACCAGCCCCGCGACGGCCCGGCGGATCGCGGCCGAGGTGGGCGGCGAGGTGCTCGAGGCCGGCACGCCGTCGTCGGTGCCGATCTACCACGTCGCGCGGATCTGGGTGCGGGCCGACCATGCGATCGTCGACGTGCTCACGCCCATCGGCGGGCGCGATCCGGCGAGCCACGAGGCGTACGACGCGCTGACCATCCGCATGGTCGGCGGCGTCCGGCCGTACCGCACCGAGCGCGTCCAGCAGCGCGAGGTCGGCGTCTTCCTCGTGCCCCCCGCCTGGTACGGCGGCAGCTTGGACACAACGCCCGGCGTTGCGGCACCGACGCGCCCGAGCGAGGGCGGGCCGATCGAGCCCAGGCTGCGTGAGCCGGCGGATGCGGGTGATGAGGTCGATCCGTTCACGCCCCTTCCACCGCGCGAGGCACCACCGGCGCAGCAAGCCACTCCAGCGCCGCAGCCGGCTGCCGGCCGTGACAACCCCTACATCAGGCCCGCGCCGGACGTGCCGGCGAGTGTCGGCGGCGGCGGTGGGGGAGTGTGACCGCGTTGGCTTCGGCGGCATCCACGCACAAGTGGTCCCGGCGTGACCTGCTCGGGCTCGAGGGGCTCGCGCCCGACGAGGTGCGGGCGATCCTCCGCCGCGCCACCGAGCTGGGGCCACGGGTCGACGGCACGTCGTTCGGCGACGAGCTCGCGGGGCGGATCGTCGCGACGCTCTTCTTCGAGAACTCGACGCGCACGCGCGTGAGCTTCGCGGTCGCTGCGACCCGCCTCGGGGCAGCGGTCGTCGACGCGGGCGGCTCGGCGTCGAGCGTGACCAAGGGTGAGACGCTCATCGACACGGCTCGCAACGTCGAGGCGATGGGCGTGGATGCGCTGGTCGTCCGGGCGGGCCAGGTCGGTGCCGCGGCCACGATCGCCGAGCACGTGGAGCGCTGCACCGTCATCAACGCTGGCGACGGTCGGCACGAGCACCCCACCCAGGGGCTGCTCGACGCGTACGCCCTCTGCGATGCGCTCGGCAAGCTCGAGACCTTCGACCTCTCCGGCGTGCGCGTCGCGATCGTCGGCGACATCGTCTCGTCGCGCGTGGCGCGGTCGTCGGCGTGGGGGCTCCGCGCACTGGGCGCCGATGTGGTGCTCGTCGGCCCGCCGTCGCTTGCGCCCAAGAGCCTGTCGGCGCTGGGCTGCCCCGTCGAGCACGACTTCGAGCGCGTGATCGCCGAGGGGCTCGACGCGGTGATGATGCTGCGCATCCAGTTCGAGCGGCACGGTTCGGGGGGGGCGGCGATTCCAAGCGTGCGGGCGTATCGCGCCGACTACGGGCTCACATGCGAGCGGGCCGCACGCCTCCGCGGACGACAGGGAACCGGCGGCGTGGTCGTCATGCACCCAGGCCCGATCAACCGGGGCGTCGAGATGGACCGAGAGGTCGCCGACGGCCTGCTGGATACAGTGCAGAGCGTGGTGCTCCGCCAGGTCAAGAGCGGCGTTGCCGTGCGCATGGCGGCGCTCGACCTCTGCGTCGCGGCGCGAGATCGGATGCTCGCGCCATGACCGAGCACACGAACACACCAGACGACACGACACTGGGGAACGCGACGATGGCACCCGAAGACAGCGACGCGCACCGGCTCGAGACCGATACCGACGATGGCCTGCTCGTCATCGTCAGCGGGCCGAGCGGCGTTGGAAAGACCACGATCACGCGTGGGCTCGAGCGCCGCATCGGCGACGCGGTCTTCAGCGTCTCGTGGACCACGCGCGACAAGACCGAGAAGGACACCGAGGGTGTCGACTACCACTTCGCCACGCCCGAGGAGTTCTCGCAGCTCAAGATCGAGGACGGCTTCTACGAGACCGCCCGCATCTACGGGCGGTACTACGGCACGCCGCGGGCGTGGGTCGACGAGCAGCTCCGCCGAGGACGTGTGGTCATTCTCGAGATCGACGTCGAGGGCGCCAAGCAGATCAAGTCCAAGCTGCCCGGCGCGTTCGCGTTGTTCGTGCTGCCGCCAAGCGAGGAGGTGCTGCTCGGCCGCCTGCGCGACCGCAAGCGCGAGGGCGAGGACCAGATCCAGAAGCGGTTCGGCGAGGCGCAGCGCGAGATGGCCGAGGCCCGCGCGTGCGGCGTGTACGACCGCTTCGTGACCAATGACGACTTGGACCGCGCGATCGATGAATCGGTCGCCGCGGTCGAGCTTGCGCGGGCGACGCCGCGGGGTTGAATTGCCGGCATGCCGTGCCACGGCTTGACCCGAAGGGCAAGCCGTGCGCTTTGGGTGCGCACCGTGGAGCACCGGTTGCCCTCCGGGTCAACCGGTGGCACGGACCGTTGTAACCGCACATCGTCATCGCGCATGAAAACGCCCCGCGCCGGAGCGCGGGGCGTTCGAAGTTCAA
>CAYQAD010000251.1:0-4086 GCA_964415125.1 uncultured Phycisphaeraceae bacterium
GAAAGCGGGTGACCGGGATCGAACCGGCAACATTCAGCTTGGAAGGCTGACGCTCCGACCCGAACCGCGGCCTTACGCCGCTGCCGCTTTCCGATAGGCCTCGTCGACCTCCTGCTTCGAGACTGGACCGATGGGCAGACCGCCGGGGAGGCGTGCCTGGCCGAATATAGCCTCTGTTCCGCTCGGCGCGTGCAGGATGTACTGCTTCGAGAACTCCATCGTCCGATCGGCGAAGACCGACGTTCGGCCGTTGGAGGGGTTCACGACCCGCTCGGTGAAGATCATCGGCTCGCCCATCTTGGCCCCGAGCACGCTGCGATCGTGGCGGTCGTACTCCTCGCCGATGTCGATGCCCCACACGGCCGAGTGGGGCTTGTCGACGTACTCGAAGAGCTCGACGGCGAACCACTCGCGGTAGGCCTTGTTGGCGTACTTCATGCGAATCACACCGTCGGGCCCGAGGACGACGATCCAAGCCGGATGCGGGATGGCGTCGAGGAGCGCGTTCGTGATGCCGTTGAACGCCACATGCTGCGCCGTCACCTTGATCGCGGCCTTCACGACCTCTTCGCGGGTGTTGCCGACGAACTCCGCCTGCAGCGCCTTGGCCTTCTTGGTCAGATAGGCCGCGCCGACCAACAGCGCCCCCACGATCCCGACGATGCCGATGATCACGCCGACGGTGGTTCTTGCCCACTCAGGCTGCGACCCAGCGCCGCTAGCGAGCGCGACGTCGGCGGCGAGGGCCGCCTTCGCGTTAACGAGGGCGAACGCGGAGACGATGGGCAGGGCGTGGTGGCGGCGTCTCATGCGTCGGCCCACTTCCCGCGCGGGCACTCGCCTCCGTGCACGAGCTGCCCGTAGGGGATGCACTCGACGGCCTCGCCCCGCACTGTGATCGTGACCGGCCCGCCCGGCTCCGATCGCAGCACGCGACACCGGCTTCGGCACGCCGTGCACGCCCCGGAGATGGCGTCTCCCGCCTCTCGGCGTCTCTCGAGGTGATTACAGGCCGCGCACGTCCTCGCCCGCTCTATGGCCCGCTCTGAGTGCTTCACGGCGGGAGCACCTCCGGGCAGGCGGCGACGCGATCGACCTCCCACAGCAGATCGCTCCACTCGACGCTGACGCTGTTGGTGGTCCACCCCGACGGCAGCGGGTCGCTCATGTTCGCCTCGGTGTAGGAGAACGCAGGCAGCCGCAGTCGATCGCGGAAACCAGCGCCGGCGACGTCCTCGAGCAAAAACGCGGGCACCGACACATCGAGCGTCCCGCCTGCCTCGGCGAAGTTGTGTGACGGGTGATGCGCTCGGAATCGCAGATTGCTGATGAGCCGCGGGATCGGCGTCGGTGCGTAGCCAGCGGGAAAGGTGTAGGCGCCGGTCTGAACGTCCAGCCGGAAAGCCGACCCGAAGCCCCCGCCGACGCTGAGCGGGGGCACGATGCCGTCGATCGGCAGGATGGTCGTCAGGTTGGCCGTAGGCCCATCGCGATACGTCTGCGCCCATCCGTGGAGCGGCCCGATGCTGAAACCCGTCCTGGGCCGATAGTCCGGCCTCTGCACGAACGCGGGCGTCGTCAGATTGTCGACGCCGCCGTTGTCCGGTGCACCCCAGCCGGTCTGTAGATCGGCGTCGGTGAACGTGTGCGACCCCGACTCCCACGTCATCGAGCCCGCGACGCTGACCACGACGCCAGAGGGCCGAGCTGCACGGTTTCCCTGCACTTCGTTGGTGCACTCGGGCGACGGAAGAGGCGCGGAGTTGCCGAGCCGGACGCCCGTCGCCGAGACGGTGATCTCGATATTGCCGGCACTGGTCACCCCCGGCGCGGAGGCCGCCCAGGTGTGCTCGACGGTCATGCTGCCGGTGATGAGAATGCCCGCGGGGTTGAGGGCGTAATGGGTCTGCCCGGCCGTGTCGCACAGGGCGCACGCCACGCCTCCACCGCAGCAACACGCACCTGTGAGCGCGTTCACGTCCCGCACCCGCCATCGTGCGCACCGAGCGGCGCGTCGAACTCGTACTCGGGCGTGCCGTCGCCGCTGTTGCGGAGGATGCTCATCGTGACCGGCGTCCCGTTGGGGATCGGTTGCGGGCTCATACTCGTGCCGGTGTAGAACGCGCTGGACACGTCGACGCCGTGCCCGAGGGTGGCCGTGTTCGCGTGCTCGGCCTTGTTGTACGCCGTCCCGCTGAGCCCGCCGGTACGCGTCGAGTAGCCCAGGTACCCCGCGGTCGTCTTCTCGATCTCCTCGAAGGCGTACGTCCAACGATTGACGCTGCCGACTACTGGCGTGCTGCCCGTGATCCGCGCATCGAACCGGACCGGCCGCGTCGGATAGTCGGCGATCGCGAGCGTCGCCCACTGCACGCCGAGGCCGGCGCTCTTCTCGATGATGTGCGCACGCCCGAACGTCCCCGAGCGGAGGAGCGTCTCGCCGCCGAAGGCGTCCGCGTGCGTGTCGCTCGCCGCCGTGACGGTGATCCGTGCCGCGACCACGCCCGAGACGATCGCTCGCCCGAGGGCTCCGGCCGCGATCGGTTGAAGGGCCATCACCCACCGGCCGAAGTCGCCGGGCAGCGTGAGCGCGCGCCCGGCGATCACGGGCTTGTTGGCGTAGTCGCCGGGCGCGTCGGCCGTACCCGGCGTCAGCACCGCGCCGCCGATGCCCATGATCCCGTAGCGGGGGAGGGCGGCACCTGTGTTGTTCTGCACGCGGAGGACGGGGAGGCCGAGCCCACCGAGGTTGGGGCGGGCGGCGAGGTCCTGCGCGTCGCGGTGCGCGCGGGCCGCGTCGATCATCGCGTTGTGCGTCGCCGCGGGGATGCGGAGGCGCTGGCCGGGTTGGACGTGGTTCAGCGTCATCAGAGGCCCAGCACCGAGAAATCGGCGTAGTCGGTGAGGCGCTCGACGTACGCGGCGATCGGGCGGTTCGCGATCTGGCCCGAGGTCGCGTCGACCTCCTCGGCGAACTGCGCCCAGGTGTAGAAGTGGCCCTCGGCGTTGATGCCCGTCATGTCGCCGATGGAGAGGCCCGTCTTGTTGGGGATCGCGACGAACTCGTGCTGGACGTCGAAGGCCTGCCCCGAGCCGCCCTGATTGATGTCACCGCCGAGGTACATGAGCTCGCCCTTCTGGAAGGTGTCGCCCTCGACGGTGTAGGCGGCGTGGTTCACGCTGCCGACGAGCCCGCGGATCGCGGCCTTGAGCGCCGGCGTCATGTCCCCGAAGGCGACGCGCCGGCCGATCTGGAAGTTGTAGACGGGATCGGGTACGTCGACGCCCTCGACGCCGTTCTCGCTCACGTTGATCGCGCCCTTGTGGTCGGTGGGCGTGCCCGAGACCGCGTAGCTCGCGACGGTCTGGAGCGATGTGAAGACGCGCTTGCGGCCGCCGCGGGTCGTGAGCGAGTAGGTGTTCCCGTCCGTGTCGAGGCCCGCGAGCAGGCCGTAGTCGACGACGAATTCGTAGTGGCCCTCGGCGTGCGTCTTGTCGAGTCGGATATCGAGGCGGTTCATCCCGTCGAAGCTGGTCGGCGATGCCGCCTGCACCGCGATGTGCGCGTTGAGCTCGGCGTTGTCGTCGAAGATCACCCCGTAGACGCCGTAGCGGAACTCCGCGCTGGGGTTGACGCCGCGGGTCCACTTCCGTGAATCGAGGAGCTCTTCGACCTCTGCCATCTCGACGCCTCCTTAGCCGAACGTCAACCCGCCGCCGCGACGCGCGTTGCGCACGAGCTCCTCGACACCATCCGCGGCACGCTCCGCGGCACTCGCGGTCCGCTGCCCCTCCGTCGATGCGCCGAGCACGCGCGTATCGCCGCCGAATGTGCCTCGCGCAGTGAGCCGAGCACCATCGCCCAGCCCTCGAGCGCCCGCGAAGACGGCCGCGATCGCGTCGGCGATGCTCTTTTCCTGCTCGTTGGTCGAATCGGCCAGGTCGGCGGACGAGGCCTCGCCCGGGCGTACCGATTCGCGGAGGGCCCGCAGCCGGTCGTAGGCGTCGGCGAGCTGCTTCTCGGCGAGCTCGTCGCGTGCGTCGCGGGCACGCCCGCGCGCTGTTGTCCGCTGGCCGAGGCCGCGG
>CAYQAD010000252.1:0-4060 GCA_964415125.1 uncultured Phycisphaeraceae bacterium
GTTGATCAGGTCGACGCGGTCGATCTCGTCGCCGAAGAGCTCGATGCGCACCGCGTACCGCTCGTAGGCCGGCCAGACCTCGATCGCGTCGCCGCGGGCGCGGTACAGCCCGCGCTTCCACTCGATGTCGGTCCGCTGGTACTGCATCTCCGAAAGCGCCGAGAGGAACGCCCGCCGATCAATCTCCGAGCCCTTGGTGATCGTGAGGACCTTCTTGGCGTACGCCTCGGGCGAGCCCAGGCCGAAGATGCACGAGACGGACGCGACGACCACCGTGTCGCGCCGGCTGAGCAGGTTGCTGGTCGAGGCGAGGCGGAGCTGGTCGAGGTCGTCGTTGCGCGAGGCGTCCTTCTCGATGTAGATGTCGCGCTGGGGGATGTAGGCCTCGGGCTGGTAGTAGTCGTAGTAGGAGACGAAGTAGTTGACGCTGTTGCCGGGGAAGAATTCGCGGAGCTCCTCGTAGAGCTGGGCGGCGAGGGTCTTGTTGTGGCTGATGATGAGCGTGGGCTTGTTGAGCCGCGCGATGGTGTGGGCCATGGTGAAGGTCTTGCCCGTGCCGGTCGCGCCGAGGAGGCAGGCGTGCCGATCACCACGGGCCATGCGCGTGACCAGGTCGGCGATCGCCTCGGGCTGATCGCCCGTGGGCGTGAAGGGGGCGACGACCTCGAACTGTCCTCCGGCGGTTGGCATGGGCACACTCTACGACGCTGCCCGCCGCGGCTCAGGTGTCGCCGAGCACGCCGGCTGCGCCCCCCGCCACGCGGTAGGGCCTGACCTCGCACCGCATCACACCCGCCCTCACCGCCGGGTCGCTTGCCATCCAGGCCTCGGCCTGAACGCGGCCCTCGGCTCGGAACACCACGATGCCCAGGGGCGGCCGCTCGGCCTCGTCGGTCGTGCGACCGAACAGGATGGCCGTCCCCGCCTCGGCCGCCGTGACCAGCCGCTCGAAGTGTGCCCCGATGGCCTCGGCCTCCTCGCGCGTCGGCGCGGTGGCCAACCCGTCTCGACTGGGGGTCAGAAGCGCGATCCACTCCGACTGTGTGCTCGGTTCTGCCATACTCGCAGTATGCCACGCGATCGCGCCTGGCCGATGCCACCACTCGCGAAAGGTCTGCCATGCCCACCGCCTCGCTCCACGAAGAACTCATCGCCGCCGGCCTTGCGAGTCTCAAGCTCGCCCGCGACACCACCGACGCCATGCTCGATGGGCTCACCGACAACCAGCTCACGCACCGGGCCTGCGACGGCGGCCAGCACGCCCTGCACATCCTCGGGCATCTGGCGTTTGCCGACGCGATGACCGTGGGGCTCGACGACGAAGCCGCGGGCACGCTGCCCGAGGGCTTCAGCGAGGCGTTCGGCATGGGCTCGGTCATCAAGGACCACGCCTCGGACTACCCGCCGATCGACGTGATCCGCGAGCAATTCACACAGAAGCGGGCCGCCGTGATCGCGTGGCTCGAGGGGCTCGACGAGGCGAAGTTGCTTGCGCCGCTCGAGGGCCCGTGGGCCGAGTTCGGCCGAAACCGCGCGCACCTGCCCCACACCCTCGCATGGCACGAGGGCACGCACAGCGGGCAGCTCAGCCAGATCCGCCGATCGCTCGGCGTGCCACACAAGTTCTGAGGGCACACGCCCTACGCCGGCGACGCCAGCAGCTCGCGCGGCGCCCGCCGCGACAGCCGCCACACCGCCGGGCCCGCGGCGATCAGGCTCAGCGCGATGACGATGCCGAAGCCCAGCGCGATCGCGCCCCAGGGCGGCACGATCCGCCACTCCATGCCCATCAGCAGCTTGTAGATCCGCTGCCCGGCGAGCACGCCCTGCAGCCCCATCAGCGACCCGAGCACGCCCGCGGCGACCGCGACCACCACCGCCTCGGCGAGCACCAGCCGGGCGATGAGCCCCTTGGTCGCTCCCACCGAGCGCAGCACGCCGAACTCGAACTTGCGCACCTCGATGCCCGCGGCGATCAGGTTCGCCACGCCCAGCGACGCGATCAGCATGCTCGCGATCGCGATGCTGCTCATCGCCACGAGGCTCTGCGTGATGAACCCGACGATCTCGTCGCGGATCTCCCGCCCGCTGCCCGCGTCGAGGATCGCGTACTCGAAGAGCTCCTCGCGGATCGTCGCCATCGCCTCGGCGTCGTCGACATCGTCGCGCAGGTCGATCTGGATCAGGTGGATCGCGTCGCTGCCGAGCTTGGTCTTTAGGTCGTTGCGCGAGCCGAAGACCGCGTGCACCGCCTGCTGCTCGAACTCGGCGCCGACATTGAAGAACTTGCTCACCAGCTCGATGCCCGGGCTCGTGACAACGCCGACGATCTCGAACTCGAAGCGGTTGCCGTTCTTGTTGCAGATGAACGTATCGCCGAGCCCGAGGCCCTGGGCGATGAGGAACTCGCGCGCGACGATGACCGAGCCTCCCGCCTCGAGCTTGGGCACCGCCTCGGCCTCGCTGCCCTGCACCCACTGCACGTCGACCATGTCGAAGAACGACCGAGGCTCAAAGGCGAGAAAGCTCGTCGCGAAGTCCTGGAGCCCCTCGATGCCGAAGCCCTCGATGTCGACCGGCTCGATCGTGATCGCGCACGTCGCCTCGACAAAGTCCATCGCGTCCAGCTCGGCCTGGGCCTCCTCGGTGAGGAAGAGGCTCGAGACGAACGCGTCGGGGAACTGGATCGTGCCGAGCCAGTCGCGCATGACCGCGCCGCCCTCGGTCCAGATGCCGACCATCATGCCCAGCCCCGCCATGAGCGCGCCGGCCGTGAATCCGTGGCGGTAGGGCGTGGCCTCGATGGTTCGTCGCAGCACCCTGGGGGGCAGCCCGAGCGCCTTGCCGATCAGCCCGCCGAGCACGCGCGTGACCAGGAGCACCGCGGGCACGCCCAGCAGGAAGTAGCCGATGAACAGCGCCGGCAGGCCCATCGTCGCGTACATCCAGAAGACGACCTGCCCGTCGGTCGGCCCCTTGACGATCGTGAATTGGATGGCGAGCCCGAGCAGGCCGCACGCGGTGACGATCGCCACGCCGCGCCGCGTCGCCGGCCTGGCGCGCACGCCGAGCCCCTCGAGCGGGCTGAGCTTGCCCGTCCGCCACGCGGGCCACACCGCGCCGAGCAGCCCGCTGCCCACCGAGCCGACCACCGCGAGCACGATGCCGAACCACGGCACCGACAAGCCCCCGGGCACCTGATCGCGGAAGACCTCGATGAGCGTCCACGCGATCGCCAGCCCCATCGGCACGCCGATCGCCGCGCCGAGCACGCCGAGCAGCAGCCCGATGCCGACCTGCGCGACCACAAGCTGGCGTCGCGTCGCGCCGATGCAGCGGAGCACCGCGAGCTCGCGCTGGCGCTGCGTCACGTCGGTCGTCAGTCCCGTCATCACGATGAACGATGCGGAGAGGAACGCGAGCACGCTGGCGAGGATCAGCCCAAGCTGGCTCGACCGGATCGAGCGGTCCACGCCGGCCGTGATCTTCTCGGTGGTCTTGAGAATCAGCCCGTCGCCGAGCGCGTTGGCCTTGTCCGCCTGCAACGCTTCGGGGTCGACGCCATCGGCGGTGACCACGAGCACCTCGCTGAGCGCATCCGGCTCGCCCTTGAGCGACTGCAAGCCCTCGAGCGTCATGTACGCCTGCGGTCGGCCGCCCCGGGGCGGCTGCGCCGCGATGCCGACCACTTCGAGCGGCACGCCGTCGCGGAACAGCCTCGGCATCTGGATCACATCGCCCAGCCACACGCCCGCCCGGCGGTTGATCTCCTCGGCCTCGTCATCACGCGCGACGACCATCGGCACGGGGCGAATCGGCTCGGTGACCTCGCTCGCGCCCGCCGCGACGGCGAACCCGAGCTTCTTTTCCGGGGCGGTTGCCCAGCGCCAGCTCAGCCGCTCGGCGAGCAGTTGGTCGATCACGATCTCGCCCTCGGCCTGCGCGAGCCGACCCGCGACGAGGTCGACCGGCCGAAGGTCGATGCCCGATGGCTCGATCCCAAACGCCAGCGCCGTGGCCCGCACCTCGAGGGAGCTGCGCTCCCACGTCGTCTCGCCCG
>CAYQAD010000253.1:0-4050 GCA_964415125.1 uncultured Phycisphaeraceae bacterium
CGGCCTCGACCCCGACGCCCTGCACGCCTGCGCCACGATCAACGCCGATGGCGTCGTCGCGGTCCAGGTGCTCAACACGACCAAGCAGCCGATCGACTACACACTCGAACTGCACGGTCATGCGGCGAGTGTTGTTGTTCCGGCGAATGCTATGCAGACGATTCGGGCCAAAGTCGGCGTGTTGGGTGAGTGATGCTTCGCATTGCCTTGCGTCGGCTCGTCATGACCATGCATGTTCGGCGTGGTGTTCGTGGTCGTGTGCCGTCGCTCAGCTCGCACGGCGGCGTCAAGTGCCGCCGGGCGTGACTCGAACCGAATAGTAAGAAATACGCTCGCCGTCGTGCAAAGTAGGCGAGAACTCGGGTATCCAGAGGTGTGCTCGATGAGGATCGTTGAGTACCTCATCGTTGTCGTAAAGGCAGGAATCGGTATCGGGTACGATGATCTCGTTGAGCTTGTAGTCGTGGCCAACTCGCCATACCGCAATGACTTCTACGAATGCGGCGATCGATCGAGGATGCGCGCCGACGACGAAGCAATCGCTGTCGACACCCGACCGGAGCCGCCGCTCTGCGTCGCGCCATTGCCTCTCGTAAGCCGAAAGCGGCCATCGATCGAGCGGTATCCACCTTGAAACGATGGGCTTCGCTTTCGAAACAACATCCACAACGAGGCCGGGTCGAGGGGCATCGACAATGTGAGCACGTCGATCCTCAGTGCCCAAGCGGGCGGCCACGTGTAACTGATCACCTGCCAACATGTGGTATTACGAGGAGAACCGCTGCTCGCCTAATACCGCCGGATCACGCCGCGCACGATGCCCTGGATCTGGCAGTACTTCACGCGGATCGGCTCGAACTCGGGGTTCGCGGGCTGGAGGCGGATGTGGTCCGTCTCCTTGAAGAAGGTCTTGAGCGTGGTCTGGCCGTCAGGCAGGAGCGCGACGACGCGGTCGCCGTTGTGCGCCACCTGCGTGCGCTCGACGAGGACGAAGTCGCCGTCGAGGATGCCTTCGTCGCGCATCGAGTCGCCCTCGACCTGGAGCGCGAAGGTGGTGTTGTCCTCGGTGCCGCCGGCTTCGAAGAGGTCGGTCAGGTCGATCTCGTCGCGGTCCTCGACCTTCTCGATCGGGTAGCCGGCCGCGATCTTGCCCACCAGCGGGAACCGCATCGGGCGCGATTCGTCGGGGACAGCGATGCCCTCAGCAATCGACAAAGAGCGTGCCTTGTTTGGCTCCCGAATCAACGCGCCCTTCTTGATGAGCGCTTCCACGTGTTCGAACACGGTGACCTTGCTCACGCCGATCTCGTCGGCGAGTTCCTGCATCGTCGGGGAATAGCCCCGGCGCACGCGCCAGTCCCGGATGAGTTGGAGGATTCGCAGCTGCTTGGGGGTCAGGTTCATCGTGGGACCTCGCTGTCAATACAGGCTCGGCCAGCTCGTGCTGATCCGAGGTGGTTGGAGCAAGCAGGTCGGCCGGCCGGCGCACGCGCCGAATCTTCCGAACCCGCATCGTGCCGGTTGGTTGGTGTGTCTGTCCCGAGTCCGTGCCGGTGCACGCGATCGGCTGGCCGAACAGGTCGCGCACCATCGCGCTCGCCAGCTCGACGATCGACTCGGGGTGCTCGTGATCGCGTCGCAGCGATCGGCGGACGCGCAGCGGCGCCAGGGCCGCCCGCACCCGCACCATCAGCCCGAGCTGGTACCGAAGCGTGCGCTCGGCCCGCAAGAAGGCCTCGATCAGCCTCGCGGCATGCGAGTCTTCCTCGGCTGGGGCGAGCACCAGCTCGCCCGTCTGCCGACCCTGCCTGATCGCAGGCACAAAGTCGTACGAGTAACGCCCGCCGGGCCCAAGCCGAACAAGCGGCTCGTCGCGCCCCGCCACTGCGTCGCGTGATCGCGGCCCTGCACCGGCCTCGGCGTCGAGCCGAGCGGCACCACGCCGATGGGGTGCGGGTGAGAACGCGCCGCGTATGGCAGCGGTGCTGGGAATGTTCGTGGTGCCTGCTCGTGCCGTCGACGTCCGTGTCGAGTGCGGCTGGCGCGTGGGCCTTGGCTGCGTGGTGGGTGCTGTCATGCTCGATATCCATCGCTTGCCCGCGCATCCGTTCGCGGGGTCGAAACACGTCGCCCGCCGCGTCGGCCTGCAGGCCGATCGCGCGAGCCGTTCGGTTCCACCGAGCCTTCGTATCGCAGTCTCCGAGCGACACGCCGTTCCCTTCGCAAGCCGTGCCCGCCGCGGCCTGCGGGCGGGCCCTTGATTGCCGGGTTCCCGTCTATCGACCGCACAGCCGACCGAGCCCCAACATTGAAATCACAAATGTTCGGTACACGATAGCCAATCATCCACCGCATCGCAAGTGGATTGTCGTGTTGTGTGCGGGTTGCGTCAGGCATCCCCGTCCACAGCAGCCAGACCCCGTTCTTACCGGACTCGGCCTAGCCGCCCATCGCAGCCCCAGGAAAACGCTGGCCCCAAAAAACTCGCCTAGACCCGCTCGATCCGGGTGCCCGACCGGCGGACGCGCCCCGCGATCTCGAGCATCGTCAGCTCCGTGCGCAGGGTCGCCGCGTCCATCTCGGCCGCGTCGGCGAGCTCGTCGGGCGTCATCGGCCCCTCGAGAACGCCGACGATCCGCCGCTGCGGCTCGGTGAGCGCGGTGAACAGGTCCGCGCTCGGCTCGGCGGCAACCGTGTCCGCAGGCGGCGTCTTGGACGGAGTCTCGGTCGGCGACTTGGTCGGATCGGCGAATCGGCTCTGGTGCGTGCCCGCGTGCGCGTGCCGGGCGTGCGACTCGGTGCCAGCGATCACATCACCCGGCTCCGTCACCAGCAGCGCCCCGCCCGCCTTGATCAGCTCGTGGCAGCCGACCGACCCGCCCGAGTCCACCCGGCCGGGCAGCGCGAACACCTCGCGTCCGTGCTCCTCCGCCGCCAGCCGAGCGGTGATGAGCGCACCCGACCTTGTCGCCGCCTCGATCACGAGCACGCCAAGCGATAGGCCCGAGATGATCCGGTTCCGCGCCGGAAAATTCTCGGCGTTGGGCGGCGTTCGCATGGGCAGCTCGCTGATGACCGCCGCGTCGCCGTGCGATCGACCACGCGCCGCGATCTCCTCGAACATCCCGGCGTGCTCGGGCGGGTAGTCGCGACCAAGGCCGCACCCCAGCACCGCGACGGTCGGCCCCTGGGCGCGCATCGCGCCGCGATGCGCCGCCGCGTCGATCCCGCGCGCGCCGCCGGAGACCACCGCCACGCCCGCGCCCGCGAGCGCACCAGCAAAGCGCTCGGCCTGCTCCACGCCGTACGCCGTGCACCGCCGCGATCCGACGATGCCGATGCCAAACGCGTGCGCTGCCGCCGCATTGAGCGCCCCGCGCACGTACAGCATCGGCGGCGCGTCCTCGATCTCCGCGAGCAGTGGGGGATACGAAGCGGTCCCGCGCGCGATCAGTGTCACGCCGCGGTCCTCGATGGCGCGCAATTCCTCGGCCAGCGCCGCGGGTGAGGCCGCGAGCCCCTCGGCGATCGACGCGGCCTTGGCCCGCCCGATGCCCCGCACCTGCGCGAGTTGCGAGGGCGACGCGCGCAGAGCCCGATCCGGGCTGCCAAAGTCCGCGAGCAGCCGACCAATGAGCACCGGCCCGAGCCCGGGCGTGAGCGTCAGCCGCAGCAGATCGGTTTCGAACTCGCCCGGCACGGGACTACTCGCGGCCGCCGGTGTTGTCGTCCGACCCCCCGCCCGCCTCGCCATCGCGGCGCGGCGGCGGCAGCCGCGCGGGCGTGCGCGTGCGGTTCGGGTTGCCCTCCGCAGCCGCTGCGAACCCAAACCCGCCGCTCGGCCACGACGCGTCGTGCGCGATCACCGCCGCGTGCAGGTCGATGGGCAGGTCCGTGCGCACGTCCGTGCCCAGATGCTGCTTGACGATCGCCTGTGGGTAGAAGAAGACCGGGTTCGGCTCGCGGATGAGGATGAAGACCTCACGCCGCTGGAACAGCTCGCGCGTGCCGACGTGCTCCATCGTCCAGCCGGCGGTGGGCGCTTCCATC
>CAYQAD010000254.1:0-2254 GCA_964415125.1 uncultured Phycisphaeraceae bacterium
ACCCGCCGAAGCACAAAGGCTGGGGGTGTGGGGGACGCAGTCCCCCGCATCAGCCGCTCGAAACCCGCCACGCCGCCCCGCACTCAGCGCACACCACGCACCCGTCCTCTTCCTCCCGCGATCCATCGAGCTCGTACACGCACAACGGGCAGAGCCCGCCAGCCAAGAACCGACGAATCTCCCGAGCCTGCTGCGCCTTGGCACCAAGTAGCATCCACGGCACGCAGATAGTCGGCCAACCAAGCGCGAACACGACCACAGAGGTTCCCGACGGCATCATCGATCGGTGACCGCCGAATGCCGACAGCGCAAACGGCAACTGCACCAGCATCACCGTGCCCACCAGGTACATCGCCCTCACAAGCCAAGGCCGCGGCGTCCCACTAGGCCGCACGAACGGAAGCAACCCAGCGACTCCATCACCCGTCCCCGCAGCAACGCGCGTCCGGTGCGCCACCCCACGATCATCCACGAGCGTCGGCCAAACCTGCATCGCAGCACAATATCACCGCGCACCCACCTACCCCGTGCGCAGCATCCCACACCTCCCCCGCAAACCCCTTGCACACCCACCGCCGCCCCGTACGTTCGATCGCATGATCGATCTCCAACCCAACCACGAAGCCGACCCCGAGAACCAGCCAGCCGCCACCCAGCCGCACGCCGCGACACCGTTGCCCGCGCACATCGACGAGGCCGCGCTCCTCCGCGACTACCTCACCGCCGAGGAGTCCATCGCCCAGCTCGCCGAGCTGCACGACTGCCCACTCCCAGCCCTCCTCGCCTGGCTCGATTCCGAGCCCACCGCCGAAACCCTCGCCGCCCTCGAGCGCGCAGCCAACCGCCGCGCCGAGCTCCGCGCCGCCGACCACGCCGCCGCCGCGCTCTCAACCCTCGACCGCATCACCTACGACCACACCGCATCCCCCGAGACCAAACGAAAAGCCGCCACCACACTCATCCGCATCGCCAAGCCGCCAGCCCGCCCACCCCAAACCACAGCCCAAACCACAGCCCAGCCGCCGCACAAAGCGCCCGAACCACGCCGCGCCGCGCACCGCCAGCACCGCCTCACGCCAGCGCGCCATCCAGTGCCCCATCCAGCGCTCTATCCAGCGCCGCATGCAGCTCCGCCATCTGCTCCCGCGCAAGCCGCTGGCCAGCCTGCGACGCAATCCAGATCAGCCCCGCCACCACAACCGCCGCGCCCACAACCCACCACGCCCACCCGCGCTCGCCCAGCATCGCCTGCGCCGTCCCAAAGCACGCCCCAAAGAGCACGATCGACCCGAGCGCCAGATACGTCAGCGCGATCGCCGTCCAAAGCGCCGGGTGCGGGCTGAACCGCGCGAACACGTACGTCTCGCCCGCCTCGCTCGACCGCACATCAACATGAAGCCACGGCGACCACGCGTGCCGAAGGTCCTTCCGCATCGCCACCAGCACGTGCGTCTTCGCCCACTCGGTCACCCACCGGTGCCCCGCCTTGTCCGTGCGCACGCCATCAGCATCAAAGCTCGCCGGATCAAGCCCCGCCCGCAATCGCGCGACCACCTCATCCACACCGAGCGCGGGGAGGTCGATCTGAAAACTCGGGCGCAGCTCGGCCGACATCCCGCTAGCCTACCCGCCCTCACTCGCGGAGCGAAAGCGCCGGCAGCACCACCGCACGATCCGCCCGCGAAAGCTCGATCAGCCGCACCCCGCCGAGCGTCGCCTCATGCGCACGCAGCCCGGCAGCACCGCCCACATCAACCGCGACCCGCGCCTCCGGCCGAACCATCAGCACGATCGCGTCCTCCCCCGCCGGCCCGCGCGCGAGCAGCATCCGCCCCTCCCCGATCACCCCCGCCACATAGTCCCCCGCGATCAGCGACCGCCACCCAACGAACTCCACCCCCGCGTCATAGTCCGCCGCGATCGGCGCCCCGAGGTACTCGACCGAGTAGTCCAGAAACTCCGCCTCGGTCGTGCACACATGCTGCGGCTGCATCGCCGGCACGATCGCCGCGTACACCGTCGCCGCATCGATCACCCGCGCCTTGGGCAGCTGCTGCACGATCAGCACCGCGCCGAGACCCACCAGCAGCACGGCCGCCGCGGCGCGCAGCCAGAGCTTCCCGGGTGCGGCACGATCGGGCGACGACTCTCTCGCCTCGCCAGGGGGCGCATCGCCCAATCGTTGTGCCAGCACGTCCGGGATCGTCGGGGGTTGGTGCGTGCGGCGCACGGCGTCGTCGATGCGGCGGATCGC
>CAYQAD010000254.1:2354-4030 GCA_964415125.1 uncultured Phycisphaeraceae bacterium
TGGACGGCGTCTTCGGCGTCGTTGCGGCCGACCTCGGCGGCGGCGGTGTAGACGAGCGTGGCGTAGCACCCTGTGAGCAACGCGGCGAAGGACTCGGCGTCGAGTGCGCCGGGTGCGATGGTCGCGGCTGGGTGGTGGGCGTCGGCCATTGGGTGAGATTGTTCGGCCGGCGGACCGGGCTTGAGAGGGCTTCGTTAAGAAAGGTGCGCCCGGGGGCTCGTCGTTGCACGGTGATCGCCGGATTGCGGGATTTTTGGTGGGTTGGGTGGGGTTTGGTGGGGGTATGGCAACGCCCCCGGTCGGCGTTGACCGGGGGCGCTCGAAGAGAGGGTGGCCTGGTGGTGCGGGCCGGCGATCAGCGGCGTCGGCGGGCGATGAGGGTGCCGCCCAGGGCGAGGACCGCGGCGGAGCCGGGGGTCGGAAGGGCGGCGATGTTGTCGAACCAGATGACGTTGGTAGAGGTGCCGCCTCGGAGGAGGTCGCCGTTGCTGGCGAAGGAGACGGGGCCGGGGCCGGTGAAGATCTCGAAGGTGGTGACGTTGGCGAGGGTGTCGGCGGCGAGGCCGGTGCCGCCGCTGGCGGCGGCGTAGATGAGGTCGCTGGCCTCAATGTCGAACTCGAAGCGCTTCCAGTCGTCGGCGATGGAGAGGACCTGGCCGGGCGTGAAGAACCAGCCGCCGGGGCCGTCGAAGCCGAGCCACATGATGGTGTCGGTGCCGGAGACGCCGTTGGCCCAGAGCGAGATGTCGGTGACGCCGGCGGTGGTGTAGTCGCCGGTCCAGTCGGACTGCTCATTGAGCATGATGAACTTGCCGTTGGGCCCGCCGCCGTCGGAGAAGTGGGAGAGGAAGCCGGGCTGGCCGTTGAAGCTGGTGCCGGGGTTGAAGGCGGGGTCGGTGCCGGCGGCGCCGACGCGCCAGCCCTCGTTGTCGGTGTCGAAGGTGTCGATGGAGTTCGTGGAGATCTGGGCTGCGGCGGTGCCGGCGGCGACGGTGAGCGTGAGGATCGTGAGGGTGGTGTTTCGCATGGTTCTCTCTTGCTTGAACAGGGTGAGGCGGGGCGTTTGGGCTGGCGGCCCCCTCTCTCGGAGGGCCGACAGCGACGCGCCGCGGGATGGCTTGACGTGGCAGAGGTTCGGCGGCGGGGTGGGCGTTGCGGGTGTGCGGAAGTTTTTTCGGCGCGTCCGCGCGTCGCAGCACGGCTTGCCCTGCGGGTCATGCCGTGGCACGGGAGAGGGGCGGCGCTTGGGTCAGGACCGGCGGCGTGCGGTCCAGGTGCCGCCGTAGCGGTAGCGGTCGCCGGCTGCCTTGGCGGCGGGCCAGCAGGCGTCGCAGATGAGGGACCAGGTGCGGCCTTGGTCGGTCGAGACGCGGTAGAGGCGGGGGGCTTGCGCGTGGCAGTGGGCGCACGGCTTGGTTGGGGTTGATTTCTCGCGTCGCTGCATGGGGGGTGATCTCGGCGGCGGCTGATGGTGGGGTTGTGATAGTGGGCTTGTGATGGTGGCGTGTGATTGGCGGTAGGCTCGGCGGGCGTTGTTGGCGTGGACTTGGTTGCCGGGGCTCGAGCTGTATTGGAGGCGGTTGTATGGACACCTTTGAGGCGATCTACGGGCGGCGGGCGATCAAGCACTTTGATCCCGAGCATCGGCTGACGGCGGATGAGGAGCGGAAGCTGCT
>CAYQAD010000255.1:0-4024 GCA_964415125.1 uncultured Phycisphaeraceae bacterium
CCCTTCACATCGGGCAACGGCACCGCGATCTGCCGGTCAAACCGCCCAGGTCGAACCAGCGCCGGATCGAGCACGTCGCTCCGGTTGGTCGCCGCGACCACGATCACGCCGTCGGTCGCGTTGAAACCGTCCATCTCGACGAGAATCGCGTTGAGCGTCTGCTCGCGCTCGTCATGACCGCCCGACGAAAAACCACTCCCGCGACGCCGACCGACCGCGTCGATCTCGTCAAGGAAGATGATGCAAGGCGAGCTGTCCTTGGC
Organism: uncultured Phycisphaeraceae bacterium; assembly: GCA_964415125.1. Lineage (GTDB taxonomy): Bacteria > Planctomycetota > Phycisphaerae > Phycisphaerales > UBA1924 > CAYQAD01. The sequence goes on from CAYQAD010000255.1 coordinate 264, forward strand.
CTGCTTAAACAGGTCGCGCACACGGCTCGCGCCCACGCCCACGAACATCTCGACAAAGTCCGAGCCCGAGATCGAGAAGAACGGCACGTCCGCCTCGCCCGCGATCGCCTTCGCCAGAAGCGTCTTGCCGCACCCGGGCGGCCCCGTCAGCAGGACGCCCCGTGGGATCCGACCGCCCAGCTTCGTGAACTTCTTCGGGTTCTTGAGAAACTCGATGATCTCAACAACCTCGTCCTTCGCCTCCTCGATGCCAGCGACGTCCTTGAACGTCACGCCGGTCATCTCCTTGCTCAGCGTCTTGTGCTTGCTCTTGCCGAAGTTGCCGAGCATGCCCCCCGCGCCGCCCGCCCCGCGCATCGCACGTGAGATCAGGAACCAGATCAGCAAGATAATCAGCAGGAACGGCCCGAAGGTCAGCAGCAGGCTCGGCCAGATCGACTCGGCCTCCGCCTTCGCCGTGCCGCCCGTCAGGTTCGTAATCTCGCGCGCGTACGCCTCGCGCGTCGCGCTGTTCAGCGCGATCGACACAAGCTCGCTCGTGCCCTCGCCCGTCTCCTGCATGCCCGTGATCGCGTTGCTGCCGATCTTCACCGACCCGTCGGCGATCTTGCCCGACTCGTACAGCGCCGTGAACTCGCTGATCGTCACCTCTTTGCCGCGCCCGGGCGAGCTGAGCACCATCACGAGCAACAGCGTCACCACCAGCACCGCGACGATGCCAAAGAGCCCCCGGCTCGGCGCCGCCGGCGGCGTGCCGCCGGGCTTCTGATCACCGGGCTTGTTCCCATCACCCCCGGGCCGACCGCCGTCCTTCCCGGACCGCTGGTCGTCGGCGAACATCGCGTCCGCCATCGACCCACGCATGCCCTCGCGGGCGGAGGCAAAGCTGCGGCTGGAGATGCGAGCGAGGTCTGTCGAGCGTTCAGGCATTCGGCGCTTCCAAGCCCCAGGCACACGGGGCGATATTCGTACCAACATTCAAAGCACAGGCCGGGCCACGAAAACGGCGGCTATCCGCCAATCAGACGACCGACCAAGGGAAATGTTCGGCCATCCAGCAGCACGGATGCAACACAACCCGCCACCGGCCACAACCTGCCCACAACCCCCACGTGCAACCCTAGGGCCCCAACCCTAGGTCTTTGGACGCCCGCACGCCCCGTCAGGTCACCAACCAACCCCCGCCAAACCGCACCAACACCGCCTGCGGGCCTACCTCACGACCGCTCGGCCTCACCACGCCGAACGCAACGATCGCACAACATCCCGCGCAAGCTGGTCGATCGCCCCGTACTCGCCCACCTCGATCCGTTCCCGGCTCGACGGCGCCGGCACGAACGTCCCGCCCGCCGTGAAGTTCTCCCGCGACGTGAGCAGCTGCCCCGATCGGCTGTCCCGCCACTCAAACTCGACCGTCACCGACACGATCTGCTCCTCGGTCAGCCCCGTGCCGCGCGTCGAAGACAGCTCGCGCAGCGACACATCGGTGATGGAACCCGTCAGCGACGTGTCCGCCGACGCACCCGACGTCACCCGCCACGGCGTCGAACGCTGGATCTCCTTCACGATCGCCTCGGTCAGCTGCACCTCGAGCCCCGTCGAGAACGTCGCGTTGTCCCAGACCGGCACCGCCACCGTCCGCACGTCCGACGTGTACGCGCGCTCAAGGCTGTACCCCGAAGTCACGCCGCACCCGCACACCCCGGGCAGGACCGCGCCGAGCGCAACCACCATCACCGCACACACCACACCACGCCGCATCACTCGCCCTCCGCCGCAGGAGCCGCGCCCGTCGCCGCCTCGTCGACCCCGTTATCACCGACCGCATCATCCCCAGCCGAGTCATCCCCGGCCGAGTCATCACCATCTGCATCAACAGGCATCGGCTCCGGCCCGATCGGGCCGGCCTCGCGCGCCGCGGGCTGCGCCCCGCGCCTCGGCTCGAGCGTCCACCCACGCTCCTCAGCCATCGCCATCGCCTCCGCCGCCGCCACCGTCCTCGGGAACCGCTCGACCAGCCGCCGCAGCGCGTACCGCGCCGACACCGCGTCGCCCGTCCTCGCAAACCACCGCGCCGACACCAGCTGCTGCGCCGCGGTCGACTCGTCCAACCGCGCCGCCAGCGCATCGCCAAGCCCCGTCCGCTCCGCGTCGATCGGGAACCGATCCTGGAACTCGCGGATCAGGAACTTCGCCTCCACCAGCCCGCTCGCGTCGTACTCGGGCCCCTTGAACTGCGCGATGTTCGCATACACACGCCGCTGCATCGCCTGCTTGCGGTACTCGCTGTTGGGGTAGTTCGTCAGGAAGATCGCGTACATCTCGCTCGCGGTCTTCATATCCCGCTGGCGGTAGTAAAAGTCCGCCAGCTCGATCGCCGCCTGCTCCGCAAGCCTCGACCCCGGCAACCGCTCCTGGATCCGCACCAGCAGCTCCTCGCCGATGCCCTTGGTCGACTCGAACCGCAGGCCGAACGTCTTGCGCTTCAGCCCATTGACATACCGCGTCGCGATCTCCAGCTCCCGCTGGTTCGCCTTCACGAACACCTCCGAGCTCGGAAACTCCCGGCAGATCCGCTCGTAGTCGTACAACGCCTTGTACTCATCCCCGTCGGCCGTCCACGCGTCCCCACGCAACAGCAGCGCCGCGGGCAACAGCGGCGCCGAACGCCGATCGTTCGCCTCGATCCACTTATCCAGCATCTTCCGCGCCCGCCCCGGATGCCCGTCGGCAAGCAGCTGCCGGGCCTCGGCGAGCACCGCCTCGTCGCTGCCCGGCTCGGGCGTGGACACCACCGCCCACTCCGCGCTCTCAGCATCCAGCTCGAGCACCGAAGACTGCCCGAGCCCGACGCCCGCCGACGCCCCCAGCACGCACGCCGCCGCGATCAGCCGGCCACAGCCCAGGCCGCGCCCGCCGCCCGCATCACATAACCAGCCCGTCGTCCATCCCGTCGTCGTCGCTTCAGCCATCGCCGACACGATACGGCCCCACACCCCCCACCGCCGAAACACACCCCACCCGGCCGCCCAACCCACACCCCTCCCAGCCCCCAACCCAGCACCCCCACCCAAAAAGGCCACGCCCGCTCCTGAGTGGGGTGGAACGGGCGCGGGGGGTAAAGAGCAGCGGGTTGTCGGCCGGATCACTCCCGGAGAGGCCCTCGCCGGCCCGGGCCGTTATCGGCTCTGCGGTCCGTGGACAACATGCACCACATCCCCGCCGCTCGCAACCCAGCCAGCGTCAAAATCCGCCCCGCCCAGCCGCCCCGTTACCCTCGAACCAAAGACGCCATGGAACTCACCCCCATCCGCTACTTCCGAGCCGTCGCCCAGATCGGCCACATCACCAACGCCGCCGCGGCGCTGGGCATCACCCAGCCCACACTCTCCGCAGCCATCGCAAAGCTCGAGCGCGAACTCGGCACGCCCCTCTTCCACCGCACCGCCAAGGGCGTCGAACTCACCACCGCCGGCCACACCTTCCTCCACCACGCCGAAGAGGCCCTCGCCGCCGCCGATGCCGCCACCCAGGCCGTCCGCGAGCTCGTCGGCCTCGAACGCGGGCTCATCCGCATCGGCGGCGGCGCCACCGCCATCAGCCACCTCCTCCCGCCCGCCATCTCCGCATTCCGCGCCCAACACCCCGGCGTCCGCTTCTACATCCGCGAGGCGGGCTCCGCCGCCGTCGCACGCGCCGTCGCCACCGGCGAGCTCGACCTCGGCATCGTCACCACCCCCGTCCCCGGCGCCGACGCCCAA
>CAYQAD010000256.1:0-3996 GCA_964415125.1 uncultured Phycisphaeraceae bacterium
GCGGGCGTTCTACTTCGACGCCGACAGCCAGGGCGCGGTTGTGACCGAGACGGATATTCCGGACCACCTGGCCGACAAGGCCGCCCAATGGCGTCAGGAGCTGGTCGAGTCGGCCGCGAGCCTCGACGACGACCTGATGGAGCGGTACCTCGAGGACGAGAACTCGCTCACGCCCGAGGAGATCAAGGCGGCGCTGCGCAAGGGCACGATCGCCCGCGAGTGCTACCCGGTCTTCACTGGCTCGGCGCTGAAGAACATCGGCGTGCAGCGCCTGCTCGACGGCGTGATCGACTACCTGCCCAACCCCACGCAGGTGCCGCCGGTCGAGGGCACGAACCCAAAGGACAAGGAGCAGAAGCTCGTCCGCCAGCTCAACGACCAGGAGCCGTTCTCGGCGCTGGTCTTCAAGGTTGTGTCCGACACGCACGGCGACCTGACGTACATGCGTATCTACTCGGGCATCATGAAGAAGGGCGAGCGCGTCATCAATCCGGTCAACGGGCGTCGCGAGATCGCCAGCCGCATCTTCGAGATGCACGCGAAGGACCGGCTTGCGCTCGACGAGGTCGGGTCGGGCAACATCGTCGCGGTGGTGGGCATCAAGGACTCGGTGACGGGCGACACGCTCTGCTCGCAGGACGACCCGATCGTGCTCGAGCGGATGGACTTCCCCGAGCCGGTGATCTCGATGTCGATCGAGCCGAAGACGGCCGACGACAAGCGGAAGCTCTCTGAGGCGCTGGTGACGATCCGCCGCGAGGACCCCTCGTTCCGCTCGCACTACGACGACGAGACGGGGCAGACGATCATCGCGGGCATGGGCGAACTGCACCTTGAGATCATCAAGAACAAGCTGCTGCGCGACATGAAGGTGGGCGTGGAGGTCGGCAAGCCCCGCGTTTCGTACCGCGAGGCGATCCAGGGCACGGCCGAGAACGTCCGCGGCGTCTTCAAGAAGCAGACCGGTGGTCGCGGCCAGTTCGGCGACTGCACGATCAACCTCGAGCCGTTCACCAAGGAGCAGGCCGAGGAGGCGGGGCTGGACTTCACCGACAGCATCGCGTTCGAGAACAAGGTCGTGGGCGGCTCGATCCCGAAGGAGTTCATCCCGTCGGTCGAGGCGGGCATCCGCCAGACGGCCGTGTCGGGCGTGTCGGCGCCGTTCCCGCTGATCAACATCAAGGCAACGCTGGTCGATGGCTCGTACCACGATGTGGACTCGTCGCAGGTCGCCTTCGAGCAGGCGGGCCGACTCGCCCTGCGTGAGGCGGTCGCCAAGGCCCGCTCGGTGCTGCTCGAGCCGATCATGAAGGTCGTGGTGACCACGCCCGAGGAGTACCTGGGCAACATCACCGGCGACATCTCGTCGCGTCGCGGCCTGATCTCGAACACCGAGGACCGCGGCATCGTGAAGATCATCTCCGCGGAGATTCCGCTTTCGGAGCTGTTCGGCTACACGACGACGATCCGCGGCCTCTCGCAGGGCCGGGCTGCCAACTCGATGGAGTTCCTCGAGTACCGCCCGATGCCCGGCAACCTGCAGAAGGAAGTGCTCGCCGGCGCGGCGTCGTAAGGCACTCCCACACGCTGAGACTTCGGAGCCCACCCGCGCGCGGGTGGGCTTTTTCGTGGGCGGGGGTGACGCGATGGCGGGCGCGATGCCTGGCGTGATGGGGTCGATCGCGGATAGGGAGACTGGCCTAGGCCGGTGGATGTGCCGATAAGGGGTGTTCCGGTCTACCCTTTCTTCCCGGCCCGTTGCGTTGAGATCGCGCCGCAGGCACGGGCTGCACGCACCAAGGAGACGCCCGCAATGCCCCACCGCTACCAGACGATCCTGCTTTTCGGCGCACCGGGTGTCGGCAAGGGCACGCAGGGCAAGATCCTCGGGCAGGTGCCCGGGTTCTACCACCTCTCGTGCGGCGAGGTCTTCCGCAACCTCGATATCCACTCCGAGCTTGGCAAGACCTTCCGCGAGTACTCGGCCCGGGGCGAGCTGGTGCCCGACGACGTGACCGTGAAGATGTGGAGCGAGAACATCCACGCCCAGACGATCTTGGCGATTTACAAGTCGCACGACGACCTGCTCGTGCTCGATGGCATCCCGCGCAGCCCGCATCAGGCGGAGCTCATGCGGGAGCACATCAACGTGCTCGGCATCCTGCACCTGGTCTGCCCGGACAAAGAGAAGATGGTCGAGCGCCTCCAGCGGCGGGCGCTGAAGGAAAACCGCATCGACGATGCGAAGGAAGACGTGATCCGCCGGCGCTGGGAGGTCTACGAGAGCGAGACCAAGCCCGTGCTGGATTGCTACCCCGCGGACATCATCCACGAGGTCGACGCGATGGGCTCGCCCGGGGCCGTGCTGCAGCACGTGCTCGAGGAAGTCGTGCCGATCCAGGAGGCGCACTTCCACAACGCGCTGGCGACGTAACGCGTTGCCAGCCCCTGGCCGAGCGCGCGGGTCGCGTACCCTGTTGCCATGGCTGCACGCGCCCGGATGGGTTTCACACTGATCGAGCTGCTCGTGGTGATCGCGATCATCGCGCTGCTGATCGGCATTCTGCTGCCCGCGCTCGGGGCGGCCCGGAGGTCGGCCCAGACGCTCTCGTGCGCGGCCCGACTGCAGCAGCTCGGCGTTGGGCTCAACTTGTACCTGAACGACTTCGACCGGACGCTGCCGCAGGCGCTTGCGCCGGGGTTCGACGGCAACCCGACGGTCGTCGGCGCGCTGTTTGGCGGCAAGAAGGGCCAGTTGCCGTTTCTTGGGATCAACGAGTTCGGTGCCGAGCGGCGTCCGATGAACCGGTACCTGACCGACGCGACGCCGCCGCCGGATGACTCGGAGGCGATCGTGGAGGTCGAGGCGTTCGAGTCGCCCGCGGACCGTGGGGCGCTGGCGACTGGCGTACCGATCCCGGGGCTCGATCGGACCGACTCGATGTACGACCTCGTGGGGTCGTCGTACACGCTCAACGACCACGCGCCCGACGACAACCCGGCGACCGACGAGATCCCCACGCTCGTGCCGCCGCGGGGCGGGCGGATGCCGACGGTGCTCGACGAGACCCGCACGTGGGTGATCGCGGCCCACCCGATCTACACCTACGACGACGGCGCGGACCGGGGCATGCGGTGGTATCGCTCCCGCGTCGACATCGCCGATGCGGCGCTGGCGAACATGCTGTTCCTCGACGGGCACACCAAGTCGACGGTGCGGGTTGTGGATGGCGCGCTCACGACGCCGGAGTACACGTACCTGCCGACGCCGGACTGGCTCGAGCGGTCGCCGTTCTAGTTGCGGTTGCTGGGCCCGGCGTGTGATCAGCGACGATTGCGCTGGTCGTCGCCGCGCTTCGCCGTGCGGGATGCGCGGAACGAGATGGCTTGCTCGGAGTACTTCGGCGGGTTGTCGAGCACAGCCCAGCCCCAGAAGGCCGGCGAGCCGTAGGAGCGCACGGTGGTCGGCGGGTGGAGCTGGAAGGCGAAGGGGATGACGCCGTCGAGCTCGTCGTGGCTGCCGAAGAAGTTCTGCTCGCGCTCCATGTAGCTCGGTCGGATGCGTGAGGAGGACTTGCGCATCGCGTGCGGGTCGGCGGGGATCCACGTGAGGGTGCCTGCGGCCTCATCGAAGAGGGCGAACTCGACCCAGGCGCGGATCTCCGGGGCGTTGGCCCGGCCGGACTTGAGGAAGCGCTGCTCTTCCTTGTCCGAGCTGGCGTCGTAGCCGACGACCAGGCGTGCGGGGATGCCCGCCTCGCGGTAGACGGCGGTGAGGAGGAGCGCCATGTCGATCGCCGAGCCGCGCTTGGTGGCGGCGGTGGCGGCGGCGCCCTGGACGTCGAGCCCCTCGATGGAGCCGCCCCGGTCGTTGTTGAAACCCGGGCCCGAGGGTTGCACGTGCTCGACGACGCGGCCCATGAGCCACTTCGCAGCGAGGTAGGGCTTTGCGGACCGCGGGTTGCCTCCGGTCCACTCATCGACGAGCTCCTTGAC
>CAYQAD010000257.1:0-3992 GCA_964415125.1 uncultured Phycisphaeraceae bacterium
GATGGCACGGTGCGTTCGCTTGGGCAGGTCCGCGACTCGATCGGCAAGAAGCTCGCGTCGCTCGACGAGCACGGCGTCACGCTGTTCACGCTCATCGAGCGCGACACCGACGCCATCATCGGAGACTGCGGCGTGCTGCCCATCGACTGGAAGGGCCCGGGGTTCGAGCTCGCGTACCGCCTCACACCCGGCGCATGGGGCCGCGGGTACGCGACCGAGGCGGGCGCAGCCGTGCTCGCGCACGCGTGGAACGCAACAGCACTTGACGAGATCGAGGGCGTCACCGCGCCGGACAATTCCGCGTCGCAGCTCGTGCTGACTAAGCTCGGCTTCGAGGACCGCGGCACCACGACCGACCACTACGACGGCGCGCTGTTGCGGCTCTTTGTCATCCGGAGGCCGGGCTGATGCGCATCCTCCACGTCTCCACGCGGCTGATTCTCGGTGGCAGCCAGGAGAACACGGTTCTCTCCTGTGAGGGTCAGGCCCGGCTCGGCCACGACGTGCATCTCGCCTTTGGCCCGATCTACGGGCCGGAGGGCTCGATGCTCGACCGCGTGCGCGCATTCGAGACCGATGACGGCCGGACGATCACCACGCACGAGGTGTCGACCCTCGTGCGCGAGGTCAGCCCGCGGCGCGACCGCCGATGCCTCGCGCAGCTCGAAGCGCTCATCCGCCAGATCGAGCCCGACATCGTGCACACGCACTCGTCGAAGGCGGGCGTGCTCGGCAGGCTCGCGGCGTGGCGCGTGCACCGCTCGAACCCCGCGCGGACGCCGGCGGTCGTCCACACGATCCACGGCCCGCCCTTCATGCCGATCGAGGGCTCGCCGCTCGCACGCATGAAGGTCCGCGCGAAGAACCACATCTACACGCTCGCCGAGCGGCGCGCCGCACGCGCGTGCCACCGCATCGTGAGCGTGGCCGACGCGATGACCGCCCAGTTCCTCGCCCGCGGCATCGGCTTGCCGGAGCTGTACACCACCGTGCGCTCGGGCATGGACATCGCCCCCTATCTCGCGCCCGAGCCGACGCGCGAGGCAGTGCGGGCCGAGCTCGGCATCGATGATGGCGACTTCGTCGTCGGCACAGTCGCGCGCCTCGCCCAGCACAAGGGGCACGACGACGTGCTCGATGCGCTCGGGGAGGACATGCGCGCCGACCCGCGGCTGAAGCTGCTGTGGGTCGGCGACGGCTGGTGGCGCGATCGGCTGATGGAACGCATCACCGCGTTGCGCGTCGAAGGGCAGGTGCGTGCGACCGGTCTCGTCCCGCCCGAGCGGGTGCCGGTGCTCATTCGGGCGATGGATGTGCTGGCGCACCCGTCGTATCGGGAGGGCTTGCCGCGCACGGTGCCGCAGGCGCTGCTGAGCGGCGTGCTGCCGATCGCGACGGACACCGACGGCACGGGCGAGGTCTGCCGCGAGATGGAGACGGGCCGGCTCGTGCCCGTGGGCGACGCGGCGGCGCTGCGCGAGGCGGTACGCTGGGCCCATGCGCATCCGGATGAGGCCCGCGCCCTGGCGGCGCGCGGGCGGGAGGAGTGTCGCGTTGGGTTCAGTGCCGAGGCGATGGTGGAAGGGCTCGAGCGTGTGTACGCCGATGCGTTGCGCCGCGCTGGCGCTGTCGATATTGATGGCGAGCGCGCCGCTGGCGATGGGTCAGCGTCTTGACTTGACGCCCCCGCCGACGCTTGGGCCGGGGTCGTCACCGGAGCTTGCGAAGCTGGCAACGGGCCTGCGTGTCGAGGCGGACGCGCTGCGGGGCGAGACGGCGACGCCTCAGGACGAGCTCTCGGCATCGATCCGCGTGCTCGCGGCCGCGCTCCTCGAGCGCGCCGACGCCCTGGGCCCGCCCGGCTCGCTGCACGGCATCGTGGGGCTGGGCCTGGAAGCGAACCGGGGCGAGCTCGACGCCGAGCTGACGGCGCACCCGAGGCTCGACGACCTGCACCGCCTGGTGCTCGCCCGGCGCTTGCGCGCACTCGCGACGGATGTCCCCGACGAGCCCGACGCGCTCGCGCGAGCACTGCGCGACACGCTTGCGCCGTCGCTGGAGTTGATGGGCGCAGAGGCGACGGGCCGGCGCGAGCCACCCATCGCCCCGCGGATCGAGACGTGGCGCGAGGCGGGCCTGATCGATGACGCGCTGGCCGGGTCGCTCCGCGAGTTCGACCAGACGCTGAGCAACGCCGCCCGCTGGGCGGCCTACGCACCCTGGGTCGATCGGACGCGGCGGGTGGTGAGCTCCCAGATGCGAATCATCTCGGATGCCCGCGATCGCGTGCCGGACGCGTCGGAAGCGCTCACTGCGGGTACCGGCGACGCGGTTGCCAGGCTCTGCATGCCGAGTATCAGCGACGCGCTCGCTGGGGTCGACAGCCTTGTTCGAGTGGGCGACTGGTCACGCGCGCTCGTTGCGGTGGAGGGTGACGTTTACGCGCTCGCCGCGTTGACCGCGATGCTGACCGACGAGGCTGCGGATCCACAAGACGTGTCAGCTCGCCTTGCGCTCGTACTGCGGCTCGCCGAGGCTCGTGACGCCCCGCTCCCAGGTGCTGCCGACGTGCCGCGGCTGTTGCGACCGGCACACATCGAGTTCGTCGCAGAGTTCCGGAGGCTTGCCAGCCTGCTTGATCGGGAGATCGGGCTCGCGTTGCAGCCCGGTTACCAGGGCGAGTCAAGCGCGAACGGCATCACGGCGGCGCTCAACCGCGAGCGCGAGACGATCGAGCAACTGCACCGCGCGGGCCGCCGCATGACAAAGCCGAGCGACCGCGAGAGCGTGACCGACACGTACGAGCCGATCGCGAGGCAAGTCTTGCAAGCTACGCGTCGTGTACAGCGGGCCAAGACACGCGGCGAACGTGTGATGGCGCTCGAGGCACTGCGACTCATCATCAACGCCGCGCTGCCGGACGTCGCGAACTCGCGTGTTGGCATCTGGATTGACGTGGCCATGGGACGCCGCGAGTCACCCGTGCTCACGCGAGACCAAGCGCAAGCGATGCTGGCGATGCTCACGAACGGGCCGCCGGGCGACGTTGAGGACAACGTGCTCGTGATGCAGACGCTATCCAGCCTTGTCCAAGACACGCATGAGACGCACGCGTACCGGACGCTCGCGCTCGACGCGCGCGTGCGGCTGGTTCGGCAACGGATCGACTGTGCGATTTCATGGGGCATGACGGCCGTCGACGAGACCATCGCAACACCAACGCCGCAAGCACTACGGGCGGTGCTCGACCCCACTGGCCCGGCAAAGGCCCACCGTCTCACACTGGCGGGGATCGCATCGTTGGCAGCGAGGGACGCCGTCGCCGAAGCCCCGTCGCGTGAACCGGGCGTGGTGACGCTCGTCGACAGTGCCACACTTGTCGTGCCAATGCACCCGCGTGACCTTGAGGACTGGTTGGGCGAGATCGCGTTCTTGCGCTATGCCGCCGAGGCGTGTGTCGCCGACGTGGTCTCGCCAGGTCTGGTCCGACACCTCGAAGCCGTGACGCCAGCGGAGTGAGCCTCACTCCATCCCAAGCGACCGTGCCCCGAACCCGAGCGCCATCGCCTCCTTGGCCATCGCCAGCGTCTCCTCCGCCACGGCGTTCGCCCGGCGGGTGCCGTCGCGGAGCACCGCGAGGGCCCGCTCGTCGCCGTCCGGCCCTTCGAGCTCGGCGCGGCGCTCGCGGATCGGGTCGAGCAGTGTGTTCACCGCCTCGATCACCGCGGCCTTGACGTGCCCGTCGCCCAGGTTGTCGCCGCGGCGGTAGCGGTCGCGCAGCTCGGCGACCTGGGCCTTGTCCTCGATGAAGACGTCCGCGTACTCGAACACGGGGTTGATCTCGGGGTCGCCCGGCTCGTCGGGCTCGCGGCTCTGGCCCGGGTACATCGCGCCGAGCTTCTTCTTGACCTGCTTGGGTGTGTCGCTCAGAAAAATCGCGTTGTTGAGGCTCTTGGACATCTTCTGCTCGCCGTCGGTGCCGACGAGGCGCC
>CAYQAD010000258.1:0-3969 GCA_964415125.1 uncultured Phycisphaeraceae bacterium
CGTCAACACCGGCACCGCCGGCGCGTCGAGCGCCCTGCCCTTCGGCGGCCTCGGCCTCTCCGGAAACCATCGCCCCGCCGGCGCCTTCAGCCTCGACTACTGCGCCTATCCCGTCGCCGGCATGATCGAATCCGGCGACGCCGCCGCCATCCCCGCCGGCATGACCTTCGACGACAGCTGGGTTTCCTGATCGCGGATCACGTTGCGCGCGGCCCTGTGCCACGGGTTGACCCGAAGGGCAACCCGTGCCTCCCTCAAGCTCGCCTGCGCAACGCGAGTATCAACTCCACCTGGCCCGTCGGCATCCCCGTCGCCCGCGCAATGTCCACCGCCGACATCCCGCGCCCGGCCATCGCCACCACCTCCGCGTGCCGCGGGTCCTCGGGCGCCTCGCTCGCCACGGCCCCGCCCCGCGCCTCGAGCGCCGCGATCTTCGCATCCGCCTCGGCGATCAACTGCTCAAGCCGCTCCGCCTTCGTTTCCAGCTGCGACGCGAGCCGTTGGGTCAGCTCTGTCGCGTCGGCCATCACGCTGTCGATCGAGCTCCGACTCTCGCTCGCCGCCCGATCGCGCACCGCCGCGATCCGCTCGGCCGGGTCGACCTCCCCGGGCCGCGCGGGCCTGCCCTTGCGGATCATCCGCGCGAACACGTACGCCAACGCCACCGCACCCACGCCCATGAACACCATCGACAGCATCGGCGAGGAGAGCCCGCCCTCGCCCGAGGCGGCGTCGGCGCCGATCGGCCCGATCGGCCGAGATTCAACGCCCATCGCCGTGGTCGTTTCCGACATCGGCGCAGCAACCTCCAGCCCGCCCTCCGTCGCCCCGTCCGAACCCGAATCGCTCACAATCTCGCCCCTGTCCGTCTGCATCGCACCATTGAACACCATCCCGCCCGTCCTTGCATCATGCCCATGACGCCAGCTGCGTCTCTTGCCGGCTCAGTCTCCCCACCCCATACGATGGCACCGATGGACGCCCGTCGCGCATCTCGCACCCTCGTCCGCGACTGGCGATCCCTCACCGCCGAGTCCGCCGCCACCCGCGACGCCGACCGCCCCACACTCATCGCCTGCTCGGCCGGCCGCGACTCGTCCGCACTCGCCCTCGCCCTCGCCCCACGCCGCCGCGCCGCCCATCTCGTACTCGCCCACATCGTCCACGACCTCCGCCCGCCCGATCAGGCCCACGCCGACCGCGACGCCGCCCGCGCCCTCGCGCACGCGCTCGCCCTCCCCTTCGTCGAGCGCCGCGTCCACGTCGCCGCCCACCCCGGCAACGCCGAGGCCAGCGCCCGCCGTGCCCGCTACGCCGCCCTCGCCGACCTCGCCCGCGAGCACGACTGCGCCTTCGTCGCCACCGCGCACCACGCCGACGATCAGCTCGAGTCGATCCTCCTCGCCCTCGTCCGCGGCGCCGGCCCGCGAGGCCTCTCCGGCATCGCCCCCGCCCGCCCCCTCGCCCCGGGCATCACCCTCGTCCGCCCCGCCCTCACCCTCCATCGCGACGAGCTCGCCGCCCTCTGCGCCGCCGCCAAGCACCCGCCCGCCCTCGACGCCACCAACGCCGTTCTCTCCCGCGCCCGCGCCCACCTCCGAAGCGAAGTCCTCCCCGCTCTGACCGAGCGCTTCCCCCGCGCCCCGCACCGCGCCGCCGACGCGAGCCGAGCACTCTGGGACGCCCACGCCGCCCTCCGCAGCCAGGCCCGTGACCTCATCGCCGCCGCCCGCGTCCAAGCACCGCCCGCCGAGCGCTGGCTCGACCGCCGCCGCCTCGCCGAAGCCCCCGACGCGATCGCGACCGAAGCACTCCGCCTCACACTCACCGCCGTCGGCACCCCGCCCGACCGCATCACCGCCCGCGCCACCCGGAGCATCCTCGCCGCCGTTCGCGCCGAGCAGGACCGCCCCCGCGTATTCACGCTCGCCCGCGCCGAGCTGACCATCACCGCCCACACCGTCCACGCCCGTCCGCGCGTGGCTCAGAAGGAACCGCCCGATGCCTGACACCACACCGCCCCGCGTCGCCCTCATCGGCCACTGCGGCCCCGACTCGTTCGCGCTCCGCACATTCATCGGCAGCGCACTGCCCGGCTCAACCATCGAGTTCGTCAACGACCAGGCCGACACCGAGTCCCGACTCGCCGACTTCGACGCCCTTCTCATCAACCGCGTGCTCGACGGCTCCTTCAAAACCGAGTCCGGCATCGAGCTCATCCGCGCCCTCGCCGCCCTCGACCACGCCCCCTCGCTCATGCTCATCTCGAACTACGACGATGCCCAAGCCGAGGCCGAGGCCGCCGGCGCCACCAAGGGATTCGGCAAGTCCGAGCTCAACACCGACCCGGCCCGCTCGGCCCTCCGCGCCGCCGTGGGTCAGCCTGCCTGACATCCGCCTCGCCCGCTCGGTCTCGCTTCGCCGGGTGCATGCATCCCCGCGCAGTCCACCCGCTCGCAGGCTCTCCCGACGTCGGCCTCGTCCGGCGGTGCGTCACATCGACGCCCAGAAGCACCGCAAGCTCCTCCCGCGTCACCACCACACGAGAGACCGCCCGCATCCGCTCCGAACGGTCCTGGTCGATGTCCCGTTCCAAGTGCTGATCCCAGTGCTTATCCCAATGCTTATCCATGCAGCGACAAGCCGGCGGAACCAGCGAGCTTTCGTCCTCCCGCATATCGGTGGTTCGCCCGCACACCCGCATCGCCCCGCTCGCCAGCTTTCCCAGCGTTCTTGCCAAACCCCGTGAAAGAGCTAGGGTGGCCCCGGCTTGTCGACCCGGCGTCGCGTCACGCGCGGCGCTGCTTCCGTGCCGTGCCCTCGATCGATCTGGGAGCCACCCGCGTGCCCGCCCAACCCGCCCCCAACCCAAAGCCACCCGACGAGATCGTGCTCGAGCTCTTCATCGCGCACCACACGCGCGTGCACGCCTTCGTGCGGTCCATGGTCGATCCCGCAACAGCCGACGACATCACGCAAGAGACATTCCTGCGCCTCCTGAAACTCCGCGACCTTCCGGCCCGCGAGATCTCGTCGAGCTATCTCATCAAAATCGCCCACAACCTCGTCAAGCGTCGCGCCCGCCGGGCCGCGATGCTCGACCGCCTCATCCAACGAGAGGTCGAGCGCGAGGGCGAGCGCCAGTCGCGTCGCGCCGCGCCGTCCGCCGCGTCAACACCCAGCGCTCCCCCACCCGGGCGTGGTGCCGATGTGGCCGCCGAGCTCACCCAGCTCCCAAGCAACCACAGCGAGGCCGTGCGCCTCATCGTCTGCGAGGGGCTCTCATACCGCGCCGCCGCCTCCGCGATGGGCGTCACCGTGACCACCGTGAACAACTGGAAACACCGAGGCCTCACCAAGCTCCGCGAGCGCGAAGCCGCCCACGCGCCGGGCCGAACCGCCGGCTAAGCGATCACCGAAGCGATTCAGCCGCCTCACGCGCCCGCTCGGCAAGGTCGTTCACCTGCGTCGGCCACGTGTAGCTCGCCAGCGACACCACTTGCCGATCCGGCCCGATCAAGAAGAACCGCGTCGGGTGCACGATGTTCGACATCACGCTCCCGTCCGGCAGCGTGATCGGCGTCTCCTCGTCCTCCGTCAGGTCAAACTGCAGGTCCTCCTTGAGGATCCGCTCGATCTCCGCCTTCTCGCCGGTCAAGAACGTCCAGTCCGGATGGCTGCCAAGCGCCGCGGCGTGCTTGGTCAGCCGCTCGGGCGTGTCCCGCAGCGGGTCCACCGTGATGCTCACGTACCGCACGCCCGCGCCCTCGAGCATGCCCTGCATCCGCATCATCTCCGCATTCATGCCGGGGCACGCGAACGGACAGTGCGTGAATGTGAAGTCCAGGATCGTGACGTGGCCCTCGAGCATCGACTCGTCCACCGCCTCGCCCCGGTGCGTCGTCAGCGAGAAGTCCGGAAACACCAGCTCCTCAAGACCCGGATCGGGCACGAGCGCATCGACCGTCC
>CAYQAD010000259.1:0-3942 GCA_964415125.1 uncultured Phycisphaeraceae bacterium
GGGGGCCTTTCTGATCCAGCAGGGCTCGGCCGATCCGCAGACCAACATCCTCGGCATCGAGTGGGCGCGGGAGTTTTACCAATACACCGCCGACCGCGTGCGTCGTCGCCAACTCACCAACGTCCGCGTGCTGCACACCGACGCGTCGCAGCTGCTCCGGTGGCGCGTGCCCGACGACATCTGCCGCGTGATCCACCTCTACTTCTCCGACCCCTGGCCCAAGAAACGCCACCACAAGAAGCGGGTCGTGCAGGACGCGTTCCTCGAGGACGCCCACCGCATCCTCATCCCCGGCGGCGAGCTGCGCGTCGTCACCGACCACGACGACCTGTGGGCCTGGGACTGCGCGCACTTCGACCGCTGGTGCGCCGCGGACCATCCCACGCGCTTCGAGCGTCTCGAGTTCGACCGCCCCGAATCGGCCGGCGAGGGCGAGGTCGTGGGCACCAACTTCGAGCGCAAGTACGCGCGCGAGGGCCGGCCCTTCCACGCGTGCACGCTGCGGAAGCCGGCGTCATGAGCGCCGCCACACCCGCCATCGTCCTGCTCTCCGGCGGGCTCGACTCGGCGACGTGCCTGGCGATCGCGCGCGACCGCGGCTTCGCCCCCCACTGCGTCTCGTTCGACTACGGCCAGCGCCATCGCTTCGAGCTCGCGGCGGCCGCCGAACTCGCCACGGCACTCGGCGCCGCGAGCCATCGCACGGTCTCGATCGACCCCCAGGCGTTCGCCGGCAGCGCGCTGACCACGGGGCCGGCCGTGCCCAAGCACGAACCCGATGCGCCGATTGGAGATGGGATCGAGGCCACGATTCCGGTGACCTACGTCCCCGCGCGGAATCTGGTGTTTCTCGCGTACGCGACGGGCCTTGCCGAGGTGCTCGGTGCCGTCGACGTCTTCATCGGGGTCAACGCGGTCGACTACTCGGGGTATCCCGACTGCCGGCCCGAGTTCATCGGGGCGTTCAGGCGGGCCGCGTCGCTCGCGACCAAGGCGGGCGTGGAGGGACGCGCGCTGGAGATCCACACGCCGCTGATCGACCTGACCAAGGCGCAGATCATCGCCGAGGGGGTCCGGCTGGGCCTGGATTACGGCCTCACGCACTCGTGCTACGACCCCGCGTCCACCGGCGGCGCGTGCGGGGCGTGCGACGCGTGCCTGCTGCGTCGCCGCGGATTCGAGGCCGCGGGCGTGGCGGACCCGACCCGCTACGCTTGAGCATCCGCGATGGCCGACACACCCCTTCCAACCTCGCCCACCAGCCAAGGCACGCCGCCGCGTGACGCGGGGGCGATGGCGCTGTCCATCAGCGAGACGTTCGTGTCGCTCCAGGGCGAGGGCGTGCTCACGGGCGTGCCGAGCCTGTTCATCCGCACCGCCGGGTGCAACCTCCGCTGCGGGTGGTGCGACACGCCCTACGCCTCGTGGAACCCCGACGGCGCACCACGCACCATCGCGAGCCTCGTCGACGAGGCCAAGGCGTCCGGCGTGCGGCACGTCGTGCTCACCGGCGGCGAGCCCATGCTGCCCGACGCGATCGAGCCGCTCACCCAGGCCCTCCGCGGCCTGGGCATGCACATCACCATCGAGACGGCCGGCACGATCCATCGACCCCCCGCCCGCCTCGCCTGCGACCTCATGTCCATCTCCCCCAAGCTCTCGACGTCCACCCCCGTGGGCGACCCGCGCGATCCGGAGGGCGTCTGGCAGGAGCGCCACGAGCAGCGACGCATCGACCCCCGCGTGCTGGGCGATCTGCTCCGCTCGTTCGACCAGGTCCAGCTCAAGTTCGTCGCGTGCGACCCCAAGGACCTCGCCGAGATCGAGACGATCCTCAAGGTCATCCCCGCGGTCCGCCCCGAGCGCGTGCTGCTGATGCCCGAGGGCACCGCGCCCCACGGCAGCGGCGCGACCGACTGGGTCGTCCGGGCCTGCATCGAGCGCGGCTGGCGCTACTGCCACAGGGCGCACATCGACCTCTTCGGCAATACCCGCGGGACCTAGGCGCCTTCGCCCGTCGTTGCCCGGGCGAGCCGAGCCGATCGCGTCCTAGCATCGCCGCGATGGTCTACCGCGTCTGCAAAGCCTTTGAAGTCGAGAGCGGGCACATGCTCTCGAAGCACCCCGGGCGGTGCCGATATCCGCACGGGCACTCCCGCCGGGTCGAGGTCGTCGTCGCGAGCGACACGCTCGACCACATGGACATGGTCTGCGACTTCAAGGCCCTCAAGCTCGCCCTGCACGACGTGCTCGACCAGTTCGACCACGCGCTGGCGATCAACTCGGGCGACCCCGACCGCGCCGCCCTCGCGGGCCGACTCGGCGACCGCCTCGTCGTCTTCGAGAACACCGACCCCACGACCGAGGTGCTCGCCAAGTTCATCTTCGATCATCTCGCCGAGGTGATCGCCGGCGGCGCCTCGATGACCGACGACGCGGGCAACGCCTACTCGCTGCCCAGCCACCTCCGCGTCGAACGCGTCCGCGTGGGCGAGACCAGCAGCAGCTGGGCCGAGTTCGGCATCTGAGAGCCGCACACGCAAGCCCACCCCTGCGCAACGCACGCGCCACGCCGTGTCGAGATGGTCGCACCAAAACCGACCCGGCAACGATCCCAAGAGGTACACGCAGACGACCGCTCTCGGGAGGACCCTCGATGCCCGCCTTGCCAGCTCCTTCTCCACGCAAACAGCTTCGGCACAATCGGATCCAGCGCCTTGCCGCGTGCGCACTGGCGTCGCTCGGGGTCTCGGCGTGCGCCGTGCCCGCGCTCGCGCAGGAAACCTCGGCCACCGAGCCCGCGGTGCGGGCCGACCTGAACTTCGCCCGCTCGCTGTCCAACGCCTTCCAGCACGCTGCCGCGAGCGCCTCGCCCTCGCTCGTGCATATCACGAGCCGATCGCTGCGCACGCAGCGCGACTTCTTCGGCCGACCGCTCAGCCAGCGGCTGGTGAACTCGGGGCTCGGCTCGGGCTTCGTCTACTCCGCCGAGGGGCACATCGTCACGAACAACCACGTCGTGGCGCAGGGCGATGACCTGATGGTCCGCCTCGCCGACGGGCGGGAGCTCGCCGCCGAGCTCGTCGGGGCCGACGCGCTCCACGACATCGCCGTGCTCAAGGTCGACGCGTCGGACCTCGAGCCCGTGCGCCTGGGCAACTCGTCGGCACTGGCGGTGGGCGAGTGGGTGCTGGCGCTGGGCTCGCCCTTCGGGCTCGACAGCACCGTCACGGCCGGCATCGTCTCGGCCAAGGGCCGGGGCATCGCGCGCGACGAGTCGCGCCGAGACTTCGAGGACTACATCCAGACCGACGCCGCGATCAATCCCGGCAACTCCGGCGGCCCGCTGATCGACCTCGAGGGCCGGGTCGTGGGCGTCAACACCGCGATCTTCAGCCGCTCCGGCGGGTCCAACGGCATCGGCTTCGCGATCCCCATCGACCTGGCCCGCACCATCGCCGACTCGATCATCCGCGACGGCTACGCCGACCGGGGCTGGCTGGGCGTCTCGCTCACGCAAGCCGACGGCGGCGTGCGCGTCACCGACGTGATCGACGGCTCGCCCGCCCAGCGCGCCGGCGTGCGCATCGGCGACGTCATCACCGCCTTCCGCGACCGCCCCACCGACACGCCCGAACGCCTCATCAGCGCGATCGGCCTCGCGCCCGCGGGCACACGCGCCGACCTCACGCTCGAGCGCAACGGCCAAGCCCAGCGCCTCGCCGTCACCCTCGCCGGCCGGGAGCGCGCCAATGCCGAGCTCTACGGCATCGTCACGCTCCGCGAGCTGGGCGTCCGCGCACGACCCGTCGACGAACGCCTGCCCATCCGCGTGACCACCGACGAGGGCGTCTTCATCGAGGCCGTCTTCCGCAACAGCCTCGCCGACCGCACCGAGCTCGAGCCGGGCGACGTGATCGTCGCGGTCGACGAGCGGGCCGT
>CAYQAD010000260.1:0-3936 GCA_964415125.1 uncultured Phycisphaeraceae bacterium
CGACAAAGCCTGACCACCGCGATCCGCGTCGCACCAGATCGCACCGTTTATGTCGAACCGTGCCGCAGCATGCCGTAGAAGCGAGGCAGCCCCATGGAATCAGAAATCGTGCTCAAGATTGTGGCGATCGCGTGCGGCAGCTCGATCGCGATCGTCGCGATCCTCGCCGGTGCCGTGAAGAACATGACTCGCACGCGGGCGATCGAACGCTCGCGGCGCGAGCTGTCGGCGTACGTCGCGGAGGGCTCGATCGCGCCCGAGGAGGCCGAGCGCATGCTCGAGGCGGGGCCCAAGCACTCGACGTGCAACGGGCGCGATAAGGCCTAGACGGCACGCCGCGCGATCGCACGCGGATCAGAGCCTTCATTCACGGTGTAGCCAGAGGTCTTGCCAGACCAGAAGTAGTGTCACAGGTCCTGGATGCCCCGCTCGGCCTCGAGCACGAGCGCGAGCAGGCGCAGCGGCTCGGCCACGGACCACGCCTGGGCCATGCAGCCATCGGCACGGCGCGGCTCATCGGCGTCGAAGACCTCGGCGATGGACCCGATCGTGCTGCTGTCGATCAGGCCTATCCACGGCTGCAGCAGCTCGCGTGCTTCGGCGCACACGGCCGGTGAGAACGCGCCGGCGCGGAGCACGCCCTCGATGTACGCGCCCTTGAGCCACGGCCAGACCGTGCCGTTGTGGTAGGCCGCGTCGCGATCGAAGAGGGGGCCCTCGAAGCGCGGGCGATAGTTCGCGTCGCCCGGCGCGAGCGTGCGCAGGCCTTCGGGCGCGAGCAGCTCGCGGCGGACCGTTGAGAGCACGGCTCTGCGCTGCGCGGCATCGAGCGGGCCGAACTTCAGGCTCGCCGCGAAGACCATGTTCGGGCGGATCTCGGGACTGGGCGTCCACGTGCCGTCGGGCGCGGGCTCGAGGCGGTCGAAGCACGTCTCGCGCTTCGCGTCCCAGAGCCGAGTTTGGAAGCCCTCCGCGGCGCTGGCGGCGGTGCGTGAGAAGTGGGCGGCTTGCAGCGGCTCGGTGTCGAGCATGATCGACGAGAGCGCCCGCAGGCCGTGGATCCAGAGCGCGTTGATCTCCACGGCCTTGCCGTGGCGGGGCGTGAACGTGACCCCATCGCGGCGCGCGTCCATCCACGTGAGCTGGGTCGCCGCGTCGCCGGCGCTGACGAGGTGGTCGGCCGGATCAACGCCGATGTTGTAGTCCGTGCCGCGGGTGTAGGCGTCGACGACATCGAGGCATGCGTCTTGGAGGTGCTTGGCGAAGCCGGCGTGGTCGCGTGTCCAGCGGACGTAGCTGGCGCAGGCGTGGAGGAACCAGAGCGAGGCGTCGACGGTGTTGTAGTGCGGGTCGCCGCCGTAGTCGTCGAAGCGGTTGGGGATGACGCCGCGGCGGCGGTGGGCGGCGAACGTGGAGAGCACGTCGAGCGCTTCATCGAATCGGCCGGTGCACAGGAGCAAGCCGGGCAGGCAGATCATGGTGTCCCGCCCCCAGTCGCTGAACCAGGGGTAGCCGGCGATGATGCTGGTGCCGGGCTTCTCGCCGCCACTGCGACGGACGACGAAGTCGTCGCCGGCCGCCACGAGCCGGGCGAGGTCGCGGCGGTCGGGATCGGCCAGCGGCTTGCCGCCCGAGAGCAACGCGGTGGCCGAGCCGAGCACGCCGTTCATCCGCGACTCGGCGGCTTGCAGCGCCGCCTTGCCCGGCGTCGCGGGCTCGGCGTCCATCGAGGCGAAGAGCGTCGCGGTGCCCCGGCCGTTGGGCAGGTCGCGCGCAAAGACGCCCGGCGTGTAGAGGTCCTCGGCCGAGTCCTGCCCGCGCTTGGCTTCCCAGAGGTACTCAAAGCCGAGCCACCAGCCGGGCTCTTCGGTGAAGGCCAGATCGGGCGCGGTGAGGTGGACGCCGTGCTTCCGCGTGGCGACGAGCACGCCGTCGATGACCGAACGCACGGTGGGGTCATCGACACCGCGATCGCCCGCGTCGGCTGGGGTGTTGCCTCCCGGGCTCGCCGAGTTGGTCTCGGCGGCGCTGGGCCTGGCCGAGCTGGGGAGGGCGGCGATGGGGCTGTCGGGCGCGTTGAGCCCGTGGAAATCGCGGAGGCCGACGAGGGGGCGGAGCTCGATGCGTGCCGCGTCGCCGCCGCCGTCGATCTCGTAGCGCAGCTCGCAGGCGTTGCGATCGCGCGTGAGCACGAGGCGCTTGCGGACCGTGGCGCCGTCGTGCTCGAAGGTCCACTCCGCCCATGATGGGCCTCGCTCGAAGCGCGTGAGCATGGGGTGGTGGGTGGCGCGGGGCTCGCGCTCGCTGAAGTGGTAGACGCCGAGGTGCACGCGCTGCTCGCCGCTGGGCCCGGGCCGGCCGGGGCGGAGCACGAGCGTCTCGGCGACGGAGGAGAGCGCAACGACGCGATCGACCGGCGGCCGCTCGGCACCGATGAGCAGGGCGTGGTACCGGCGGGTGGGAATGCCGCTGGCCGTGCCCATCGCGAAGCCGCCGAGCCCATTGGCGATGACCCATTCGCTGTGGAGGCCCTGATCCCTGAGCGCGTCACCCTCGCGGATGTAGGTCGTCGGGGGCGTTGCCTGGGCGGGAGCGTCGGTGGCGGGCGTGCTCAAGTCGGGGCTCCGAAAGGTCGTCGGCGGGGGGGGGGGGTCGGGATGGGGTTCGTCCGGGGGCGGTGTCGGGATGATCTTGACAGCCGGGCGCGTCCACGGCCGAGGTGGTTGCTGGGTTTTCGCATGGGTATCGGCCCGCGGGCTGTGCGAGCGCGATCTTTCCCAGCGTAGTGCGCGCGATGCCTTGACGGGTCGGCGGGTGGTGGCGACACTCATCCATGGAAGCCCACGCCAACGCCGCCCCCACCGCCGCAACTCCACCGACGACCAGCACCATACCCGGCCGGCACGACCCGGCCGCGTCCGGTGCGGCGGTGCCCCTGCAATCCGGATTCGACCGCATCGCCCAGGAGGGCATCACGTTCGACGACGTGCTGCTGATCCCCGCGAGCTCGCAGGTCGTGCCCGCCGAGGCGGACACGACCACCCGGCTCACGCCCCGCGTCTCGCTCAACGTGCCCTTCCTCTCGGCGCCGATGGACACGGTGACCGAGTCGGCCCTGGCGATCGCGCTCGCGCTGCAGGGCGGCATCGGCATCATCCACAAGAACCTCTCGGTCGAGGCCCAGGCCCGCGAGGTGGGCAAGGTCAAGCGCTCGGCCAACGGCGTGATCTCCGACCCGATCACCCTCGGGCCCGACGACACCGTCGGCCGGGCCCGCTCGCTCATGCGTCAGCACAACGTCTCGGGCTTCCCCGTCACCGAGACCGGCAGCGTGGACGTGCGCAGCTCGCGCGGGGGCACGCTCGTGGGCATCCTCACGCGGCGCGACCTGAAGTTCGCGACCGACGAGACCACGCCCATCCGCGAGCTCATGACCGACACCGGCCTGATCACCGCGCCCGAGGGCACGACGCTCGATGAGGCCGAGGTGGTGCTCAACAAGAACAAGGTCGAGAAGCTTCTGCTGGTCGACGCGAACTTCGGGCTCAAGGGCCTGGTCACGATGCGCGACATCGAGCGGCAGAGCCAGTTCCCGAATGCCGCGACCGACCAGCGCGGCCGGCTGCTGTGCGGCGCCGCGGTGGGTGTGCACCAGCACGACCGCGTCGAGGCGCTGATCGCGGCCGAGGTCGACGTGATCATCGTCGACACCGCGCACGGACACTCGCAGAACGTGCTCGACACCGTGCGGGCGATCAAAGAGAAGCACGACATCGACGTGATCGCGGGCAACGTCGCGACGGCCGAGGGCGCGGCGGACCTCGTCGCGGCCGGGGCCGACGCGGTGAAGGTGGGCATCGGCCCGGGCTCGATCTGCACGACGCGCGTGGTCACGGGCGTGGGCATGCCGCAGGTCACGGCGATCTTCAACGCCCT
>CAYQAD010000261.1:0-3927 GCA_964415125.1 uncultured Phycisphaeraceae bacterium
GCGGATGAGCCCGCCGTCGCGGAGGTGGGCGGGGGGGTCTTCGACGCAGGTGGTCTCGATGCGCAGGGCGATGGGCGTGAGCGCGGTGATGTGGCGCTCGAGCGCGTCGATGGCGGCGGCGAAGGCGGGGAGGTCGGTGAGCGTTTCGCGGACGGCGGCGGCGGCCCGGACGGAGGTGCCCAGGGCGACGAGGTCGCGGGGCGTGGCGCGGCCGAGCGCGAGCCGGCTGGCGATGCGGGCGATGTCCTGGACGTTGCCCAGGGCGTCGCGGAGAGCGCGGGCGGTGGGCGACTCGGCGACGAGGGCGGCGACCATGGATTGGCGCTGGGTGATGGTGGCGATCTGGCGGCTTGGGCGGACGAGCAGTTCGCGGAGTCTTCGTCGGCCCATGGCGGTGACGCACGAAGTCGGGCCGGTGAGGAAGACGCCGAGGAGCGAGCCCTCGGTGTGGTTGCCTCGGATGGTGCGCTCGACCTCGAGGGAGCGGAGGCTGACCGCGTCGAGGACGAGCGCGTCGTCGCATGTTTCGAGCTTGGGGGGGCGGAGGTGGCCGAGGGATTGGACGGTGGGGTCGTCTGCGGTGGCGGGGGACTGGGTCTCGCGGAGGTAGGCGATGGCGGCGCCGGCGGCGGGGATGGCGGGGTGGTCGGCGTCGAGGCCGAAGCCCTCGAGGGCCTTGACGCGGAACTGGGCGCAGAGTGTTTCGACGGCTTCGGCGGCGCGGAACTGCCATGCGGGGCGCGGCGTGATCGAGGCGCCGAGTGACTCGGCGAGTGTCGTGATGCTTGACGCGACCGTGCCGTCCGCGGTGGCGGCGGCGATGAGCTCGGTGATGCCCCGGCCGGCGAGTTGGTCGCCGAGCGCATCGGCGGGGCAGGCGATGACGGCGAAGCTGCCGGTGGAGAGGTCGACGATGGCGGCGCCGGCTCGGGGGTTGCCGGCGTGGTCTTCGCCGGCGAGCGTGACGGCGGCGAGTGTGGCGGCGTCGCCGGCACCGAGGAGTGATTCGTCGACGAGTGTGCCGGGCGTGACGACGCGGGTGACGCCGCGTTCGACGATGCCTTTGGCCTCGCGTGGGTCCTGGATCTGGTCGGCGACGGCGACGCGTTTGCCGAGCGCGACGAGCTTGGCGAGGTAGTTCTCGAGCTGGTGGTGGGGGACGCCCGCCATGGGGACGCCCTTGGGGCGCTCGGAGAGGGTGAGCCCGAGTTCGCGGTTGAGTGTGATCGCGTCGTCGAAGAAGGTCTCGTAGAAGTCGCCCATGCGGAAGAGCAGGACGCAGTCGGGGTGGGACTTCTTGAAACCCAGGAACTGACGCATCGCGGGGGTGTCGCGCGGGTCGGACTTGGGCCTGTCTTTCTTGGTCTGTGAAGGGGCGGACATCGCAGGGCGAGGATAGCGCGGGGCGCGGCGATTCCGGGCGCGACCGACAGGTTGCGCGTGGGCAGGTGGCGCTCTGGTTGGGTGCAAAAGGGGCGCGACCCGGCTGTCGAAACAACCGGGTCGCTGCGGCGGGGAAATGGGGACTGGTTGGGAGGGCCTTCGCCCAACACGTATGGTCGGGCGATCTGGGGGCGGTGTCAACGGGTTTTTGGGGTTTGGTGAGGTGGGGGCGAGAACTGGTGCTTTTGTCGGGGGGGTTCTGTAGGGGTGCTTTGGGGGATGCTGGGGGGTGTTTGTGTGGGGGCTGGTGCGGCGGCTAGCGGCCGATGGGGCCGATGGCGTCGGGGGTGACGATTTCGAGGCCTGCGAGTGAGACGGCCGAGCCTCGGAGCTCGACGGGCTGGCCGATGAGCGGAGTCCAGCGGTCGTCCATGGGGCCGAGGGGCGAGCGACCGGGTGCGGCCTGGTCGGTCGGGCTGGCGATGATCCATGTGCCGGGGTTGCCGAGGGCGTCGAATCCGACGAGGACGGCGGGGATGCCGCCTCGGACGCAGAGGATGGCGCAGGCGCGGTGGGTGGGGCCGATGCCGGGTTTCATGGCGCCGAGGTTGCACTTGGCGTCGACGATCTCGCCTCGGAGGATGACGTCGCGGGGGGCGGTGGGCGCGAAGGTTGCTTTGGGCGGCTCGTTGACTTGGACGGCGTCGTCGCTGCCGAGGAGTTCGATCATGCGGCGCTGGCCGAGCTCGAGGGGGTAGCCGGTGAGGGTGACGGTGGTGCCGGGCGCGGTGGTGGCGAAGCGCTCTTGCGCGCCGATCTTGCCTGCCTCGACGATGAGGCGTGGGCCCTCGTCGGTGACGAGGAAGGGGTAGGGGTCGAGGACGAGCGTGCCGGCGAACGTCTGGGCGGCGGAGGTGTCCCAGGTGGCGGGCTCGGCGGGCTGGGCGGCGCTTGCCCAGAAGTAGGCGGGGATGAGCATGAGCCACAGGAGCACGGGGACGGCGATGCGGACGGCGCGCCTTACGCGCTTGGGCATGGGCATGTAGCCGACGTAGATGGCGTTGGCGATGGCACTTTGGGTGTTGGCGTCTTCAGGCATCGCGCGTCTCAGGGGAGAGTTTGACTTGGACACGGCCGGCGAGGACGCGGACCTGGTAGGTGGGGACGCGTTCGTCGTAGGGTGGTGGGGAGTGGCCGGTGTTGGTGTCGTATTGCCAGCCGTGCCATGGGCAGGTGGCGCAGCCGTCGATGACCTGTCCTTCGCCGAGCGGGCCGCCCTGGTGTGCGCAGCGGTTGGCGAGTGCGGAGAAGGTTGGTGCGTTGTCGGGGCCGGTGCGGAAGACGGCGATGGATTGGCCTGCGGCGTTGACGATGGCGGCGCGGTCTTGGGGGATGTCGGTCTCGGCGGCGACGTCGGCCCAGCCTTCTTTGTTTGCGCGGGCTCGGCGGATGTCGGTGATGAAGGAGGCGATGCCGGCGAGGATGTGCACGGCGGCGACGACGCCTGCGACGGCCAGAAGAACGAGTGGGTAGACGTTCGAGGGCTCGCGCTGGAGTGCGCCGAGTGCGATGTGGGCGACGAGGGCGGCGTAGGCGAGGTAGACGCCCATGTGGAGCCACTTCCAGAAGCGCGGGCCGAGCACGGCGAGCCAGAAGTCGTGGCTTGTGGCGGCCATGAGGAAGAGCCAGGCGAGCGCGGCGGCGCCGAACCACTCGAAGGGGATCTCGCCGGGGAGCGCGGGGCGGGCGAGGACGGCGGCGATGGGGTTGATGGTGCCGAAGGCGCCGTAGAAGCCGAGGGCGACGAGGGCGTGGAGCCCGGCGATGGCGAAGCACATGACGCCGAGGTGTCGGCGGTTGTAGAGCAGGGGGGCGAGCGCGGGGATGAAGCGTGCGAGGGGGCCGATACAGAGGATGAGAGAGAGGAGGATCCACGCGCCCGAGCCGAGGGCGCGCATGAGGAGGATGGGCGGGGAGATCTCGTTTGGGGCGGGATTTGCGATGATGCCGACGGCCATGAATGTGATGAGGTAGAGGACGATCGCGGCGGCGGCGATGGCGTCGTAGGTGCGCTTGTGGCGGTTCCACTGGATGGCGACGTGGGAGGCGCCCATCAGGGTGCGGATGTTTCTGCTTGGAAGGTGTTGGTTTCGAGTGCGCCCCAGGTGGCGGCGCGGGTGTCGACGGCGTGGCGGACGGTGAGCGTGATCGCGGCGGCGAGGACGATCCAGAGGACCAGATGGAGGCGGCGCTGGGGGCGGGTCATGGCGTGGCCTTTGCGCTCGGGGCGGGTTTCCATCGGAGCCATTTGATGGCGAGGATGGGCCAGAGCACGGCGGAGGCGGGGAGGATGAGGAGCTTGAAGGGGCGGGAGCCGGCGCGGGCCTTGGGATCGAGGAAGGCGGCGCCGCGGCGGACGAAGGCGATGGCGAACGCGAGCCCGAGGGCGGCGTAGGCGAGGAGGGCGATGGCGAGGGCGTCGGCGATCACAACGGACATTGTGCGCCGGAATTGGATCGGCTGCACGGTGCGGCGGTGGGGCGG
>CAYQAD010000262.1:0-1520 GCA_964415125.1 uncultured Phycisphaeraceae bacterium
ACTGCCGAAGGTTCTCCGTGATGAACTGGTTGAACGTCAGCCCCACGATCGCCACACCAATGAGCGCCCCGAGAATCACCACTGTCCCGAAGCTCACCGGGATGCCCGTGTTCTTCAGGATGTACACGATCGACTCCATGCGGAACTGCTCGCTCGTCACCACCTTCAGCCCGGTCTTCTCCGCGATGCGCGCCGCGATCTCGCCCCGCGCCTCCGGATCGGCCGACTTCGCCAGCACAAAGCTCAGCTGGTTCCGCCCGTTGTTCGTGTACGCCGTCGCCAGGCTGTAGCGCGTGTAGATCGACAGGTTCGCCGAGAACGCAGGCGACGCGTCGACGATCGCAACGATCTTCGCCCGCCGGTCGTTCAGCTCGAGCGTCCGCCCAACGTCCAGCTCCTCGCCCGGGAACAAGAGCCGAAACCCCGCCGGGTTCACGGCGATCGCGTCGGGCATCGCCAGGTCCTCGATCGACCCGAGCAGAAAATCGTCCGGCACGCCCACGAGCGACGCGTCGTCAATCCCAAGCAAAATCGCGTTCTCGAGCGTCCCCTGCCGCGTCCGCACCTGCACGTTCGCCCGGAAGAACGGCACCGCCCACGCGACGCCCTCCACGCCCCGCACCCGCTGCAACACCGTGTCCCGCAGCGGGAACGGCGCGTCGACCGTCTTCACGCTCGGGTCCATCACCCAGATGTCCGCCTCACGCACATCCGTCACCACACTCGACGCCCGCCCCAGCAGCCCAAAGAAGATCGACACTTGCTGGCACACCAAGAGCGTGCTCAACGCCACGCCAAACACAAGCCCCAGGCACTTGGTCGGATCACCAAGCAACATCCGCAGCGCCGTTGTCCACATCACCCGTCCTCCGACGCGACGAAGCCATCGAGCCCCGAGATCGCAAACTCCGCGATCACCCGCGCCATCCGGTTGATCCCCGCCCTGCTCGTGGGCGGCGGATGCCCGAGCCGCGTGAGAATCTCCCGCGAGTGCTTCGCCGTCACGCACAACGCCACCACGCCGTACACCAAGTCATCGAACGTCTTCCCACGCACCCGCGAGCCCACGATCGCGCGCACGATCCGCGACACCTCGCCCTTGATCGGCCCCGCGCAGTGCTCGACAAACATCTCCAGCGCCCCGGGCGTCGGCTCCACCGTCTCGTGCGCAAGCAACGCGCCCGTCCACGGGTGCGTCTCGCTCTCGGTCAGGACCAAACGCATGAACCACGCCACAAACGCCCGCAGCGCATCCCTCGGCTCATCGAACTCCTCAACCCGCGGCATCGGCTCCTCGGCCACCATCTCCGCCGCCGCCACCGCCCACACCGCCAGGTACAACTCCTCCTTCGACCCGAAGTGGTACTTCACGGCCGACACGTTCGCCCCCGCCGCCTCGCAGATCGCACGCACGCTCGCCGAGCGAAACCCGACCCGCGCAAACTCCTCCCCCGCCGACTGCAAAAGCCGATCCCGCGTCGCCTCCGATTCCTGCGAAACCGAAACCATCGAGCCTCCAG
>CAYQAD010000262.1:1620-3913 GCA_964415125.1 uncultured Phycisphaeraceae bacterium
AGCCGATCCCGCGTCGCCTCCGATTCCTGCGAAACCGAAACCATCGAGCCTCCAGACCGTGCCCAACCAATGCGAACAGACCCCGCGCACTTCAAACGACTGTTCTAGAACACACGTTTGACATGACACGCTTCGGAACAACTCAAACACCCGTTTCAGCTTCCCTGCAAAATTGTTTCCGCGGGCCCCGATCGCCGCGGCCGCAGCGTCACACCCCGCACGAGTCGCAAATGTCACCAAATCACGCGGCCCGCGGCAGCACGCCGCAGACCAAGCACCCGCAGCACGCGGGCGAGGCCAAACCCCCCCTCAAAACGCCGGCTTCATGGCCGAAAAACGCGTCGCGAGCGGTAGGCTTCCGTCCGCAAGCAACCCCGAGAGAGGAACCCACGATGATCCGTCCGCCCGCACTCGCCCTCGCCGCCATCGCCACAGCCGCACCCGCCGCCCTCGCCCAGCAGACCATCCGCGTCCCGGAAGACATCCCGACCCTCAACCTCGCCCTCAATCCCGTCGTCTCAGGCCTTGCCGCCGGCGACACGATCTCGCTCACACAAGGAACGTATTTCACAGCGGGTTCGTTCCCCCTCGTCACCCCAAACATCACGATCGCCGGGCGTCCCGGTCAAACGCCGATACTCGACAGCGTCCAAAGCGGCAGACTCTTTACGATCGGCCCGGGCGAGAGCGGGCTGACGCTCAGAGGCCTCCTCCTCACGCGCGGCGAGACCGAACGCGGCGGCGCAATCGCTGTTGAGGACGCCGACATCACGCTCATCGACGTCACCATCGAGGACTGCGTCGCGAACGACGACGGCGGCGCCATCGTCGTCATCGATGGAAACCTCACCCTCCAGAACGTCACCCTCCGCAACAACATCACGGACGACACCGACGCCTTCGGCAACTCCGACGGCGGTGCCATCCGCCTCGAAAACAACGCCGTCGCCGTGATCAACGACTCGCTCTTCGAGAACAACACCGCCGCCGACGACGGCGGCGCGATCAGCGCCACCGACGCGACCCTGACCATCACCAACACCACCTTCCGAAACAACACCACCGACACCCTCAGCGGCGGCGCGATCCAGGCCAATCTGGCCAACATCACCATCGTCGACTCCACCTTCGAGCGCAACATCTCGTCGGGCTTCGGCGGCGCGATCTCCGCCACGGCGTCCGCCATCGACATCGCCCGCTCGGCCTTCATCGCCAACGAGGCCCCCACGACCGGCGGCGCCGTCACGATCCGCACCGGCTCCACCGGCACCATCGCCGCCACCGAGTTCCGATACAACCGCTCGACCGCCGGCAGCGGCGGCGCGCTCGGGCTCGTCGGATCTCCCGTGGTCACCATCGCCTCACGCTTCTACGCCAACGCCGCCGAGTTCGACGGCGGCGCAATATTCATCCAGGGCGAAACCAACGAAGAAGCCGACGTCTTCAACTCCATCTTCGTGGGCAACACCGGCCGACGGGGCGCCGCGATCGCCGGCGCCTCAGGACCAGACCTCACCGTCCTGGGCTGCACACTCGTAGACAACACCGCGACCGAGCCCAACGGCGGCACGATCGTCAACCTCTTCACCGCCACCGGCCTCCGCATCCGAAACTCGATCCTCCGCGCCCCCGCCGCGCCAGCCTTCTCTGCCCCCGCCCCCGCCACCGTCATCAGTTCAAACGTCCAGTTCCTGTTCGGCCAGCCCTTCGACCTGCCCGAAAACCACAACATCGACGCCGCCCCTCTCTTCGTCCGCAGCCCTTCCGACGGCGGCGACGGCTTCGGCGACAACCCACTCACCATGCTCGACGAGTCACTCAACGACGACTTCGGCGACCTCCGACTCCAGCAGACCTCGCCCTCCATCGACGCGGGCGACGCCAACCTCTACCTCACCAATCGCTCCATCGACATCCTCACCATCAACCCGATCGACATCGCCGGCCTCCCGCGCGTCATCACCGCCAACGGCTACGACCCCGCAATGCAGGCAGACATCGCCTTCTTCGCTCAGATCCCAGACCACGGCGCGCACGAACTCCAACGCGCGACCGACCCCGACGTCGACCGCAACGAGACGCTCGACTTCTTCGACGTCCTCGAGTTCCTCGATATCTTCGACGCCGCCACCGCCCCGTAAACCACCTTGCCACGCCACTTCTCCCTCACCGCCCCGAGCGGTACGCTCGCCGCATGCGCACGCTCATCCTCGCCATCGCCATCGCCGCAACCACCACGCTCGCCCACGCCGCCAGCACGTGGCACACGTTCATCGACCAAGCCGAAGCCGAG
>CAYQAD010000263.1:0-3888 GCA_964415125.1 uncultured Phycisphaeraceae bacterium
CGATCGCGGGGGGTGTCGAGCTTCGGAGCGATGCTGCCCTCGGCAACATCGGGGGATTCCAGGACCCATCGGGATCCCCGACGTTCAACGACCTGCTGCACCGCGGGCGGGTGATCGAGGTGTTTCGTTTCTCATTTACGTATCTCGAGGCCAACGGCGCGGTGACTTTCGACACGAATGATCTCGTGCTGACGCTTTACGAACAGCTCGAGCCGTTCTCGCAGTCGCTGTTCGTGCAAGACAGCGCAACACAGGTGGCGCTCGTGATTCCGTCGCCAAGTGGAGCAGTGTGCCTCCTGGGAGCTTGCGCTGGTGCGGCGCGTCGGCGGCGATCATGAAGATTGCGGGATGGGCTTTATGTGCGGGGTGTGACGACCGATAGCTCTGGTGGTCGCGCTGCACTCGGCGGCGCGCGTGCATCGGAGCTTTGTCATGCAACGGGCCTTGATTTTGGCTGCGGGTGTCGGCTGCGCGTCTTTGTGTGGGTGGTCGGCGGGGCAGGTGGTTCGCGTGGTGCCGTCGACGCTTGAGCCGGCGCATAACGAGGTGGTGTCGATCGACATCGTGCTGGATGCGACGGACTACGGGGGGCCGTTTGCGGCGTGGAACCAGTATGGGTTTACGATCCAGATGGTCGCGAGCGGCGCGCCGGTGGACGACTCGAACCTGCTGCCGATCGACGAGCGGATGTCGGAGACGGCCGGTTCGGACGTGGACGGGAATGGGTTTTTGGATGTGTTTGCGACGGGAAGCCCTTGGCTTTCGGGGCGGCGGCCCGGGGCGTTTATTGGGGCGCCGAGTTCGGCGGGGGGGTCGCGGTTCGGCAACTTCGGGGCCGACACGATCGTGAACATACCGGGGGGGCTCGAGATCGGGAGCACGCTTTCCACTGGGGAGTTTTTTAGTATTGGTGGGTTGCAGGAGCCGGTGTCGCCGTTGAACAACGCGTTCATTCACCGGGGACGGGTGTACGAGGCGTTCCGGTTTGCGTTTGTGTATGACGCGGCGAATGGCGCGATCGACGTGCTGCTGAACCGGGTGGTGACGAACGTGTACACGTCGCCGACGAGCGGCCTCAACGAGTTCATCGCGTCTGACATCGAGAATGCGACGATCGTTCCGGCGCCGGGCGTGGTGCTGGCGGGCGTTGGGTTTGCGGCGTTTGGGCTGCGGCGTCGCCCCCCACATCGTGCGACGTGACGGCATATCTGGACCGGTGGGCGTGTAACGTCGGGGTGCGTGCGGTCGGGTGCGGGGGCGGGCGTCCCCTGGGGTGCCGATAGGCGGGACATGACGCTTCGATGTGCTGCGGTGTTGGTGTGGTTGGTTGTGGTGTCGCGGGTTGCGATGGCGCAGACGCCGCCGGTGTATGTGTATGCGTACGACGAGACGCCGGACGATCAGCAGGTGGTGACGATCGATGTGGTGCTCAATGCGCTCGATGCGGTGACGCGGAAGGGCGACCCGTTTGGAGCGTGGCAGCTCGCGGAGTTTCGGATCCAGCTGAAGTCGACGGGGGATGCGATCCCGGCGTCGGCGTATCTGCCGATCGCGGATGATGCGGCGGAGGCGGCGGCGGGGTTCAATCGGAACTTTGGCGGCCGGTTTGGCGTGTCGACGCTGGGCAACGCGTGGGTGTCGGGTGTTCGGCCGGCGCCACAGTTCTCGGTGGCGGGGCACAACGGGAACAGTGCTTCGAATGGTGGGGCGCGGCTGCAGTCGTTGGACTACGCGGTGTCGCCGAGGCGGAACAACAAGGCTGTGATTCTCGCGACGAACACGGGCAACAAGGCGATCGGTGGGTTCCAGCACACCGCGACGCTGCCGACCAACAATCTGTTTATTAACACCCGGGCGGTGTACGAGATTTTTCGATTTCGGCTGCGGTACGAGGATCGGTTTGGGGCGGTGCGGATTCGGTTCGACGGGACGCCGGCGGTGGCGTATTACGCGGATCTCGCGAGCAGCTCGGCGACGTTTCTGCCCGTGGAGCGGAATCGCAAGGCGTGGCTGAACCGTGGGGCCGTCGGGGGATCGGCCGGGGGCGCGGTCGGCCCGACGGGCGCGATTGGGGAGCCGATCCCTGCGGCGCCGGGCGTTGCCCTGATTGGGGTCGCCTCTTTGGTGGTCGGGCGTCGGCGGGTGTAGGGCGGAATTTCTGGACGTGATGTGAACGGCTTGGCGGGCTGGGCGTCGGACCGATGGGTGCGCCGCGGGGCGCGCTCGGTTCGCTTCGGTCTGCGTTTCGCTTTGCGATTTTTATAGAGGGAGCACGTCATGTCGGCTTTGGCTGCCGCTCGGGGTATCGCTGCGCTGGTTGCGTTTGGTGGGGCGGGGGAGGCGCTCGGTTCGTGGATCAGCATCGTGCCGAGCACGTCGGCACCGGCGCACAACGAGGTTGTGACGCTTGACGTGGTGCTGGATCGGGGCGGGGTGTTTGGGCCGTTCTATGCGTGGCAGTTCGCGGACTTCCGGATTGCGATGGCGAGCACGGGCGCGTCGTTGACGCCCGACGCGGTGTTGCCGATCTCGGAGTCGTCTTCGGAGCGTGCGGAGAATGTGACGTCGTCGGGTGTTGTGCCGGCGGCGGGCGGGGTGTGGACGGATGGTCGTCGGCCGCCGCAGCAGATCGCGGGCAGCGCGTTTGTGTCGCCGCTTTGGTACCACGGGGGGGCGCGGTTCATTGGTGGGGAGGCGGATGTGCTGCGGACGCCGAGGCGCGGGGCGGACCTGGTGCTCGCGTCGACGCGGAATGGTGGGAAGATCGGCGGGTTCCAGGCACCGCCGTCGCTTCCGGACCCGAACCCGGCGATCCATGTGGGCGGGACGTATGAGATCTTTCGGTTCCGGTTTCGGTATGACGCGGCGTTTGGGGACGTGATGTTTCGGCTGAGGACGGTGTCGGGGGCGGTGTACACGGATGCGAACGGGCCGTTCTCGACGTTCCAGACGACGTCGCAGCGGCGGCTGCCGAGAACGTGGATCAGCGGGGCGGGCGGCCGGGTCGGCCCGGACGTGGCGGGGCGTGTGGTGCCCGGGCCGGGGACGGCGGCTGTGGCGCTGCCGATGGTTGTGTTTGCGGCTCGACGCCGGCGCGGGTGATCTTCGGACGCGCGGGGCGGTGCGATCGGCACAGCCCCCCGGCGGTGTGGTGCGGCGCGGCGGGTTTGGGCGCGGGGCGTGTTGGCGTGAGCCGATATCTCTTCGGTATCCGCTATGACACTGATTCGCCTCATTTACACGAGCCGGGCTTCGGTGCCCTTCGATCGCGCGGCGCTTGCTGAGCTGGCTCGGCGTGCGGACGCGGCGAATCGGGAGGTGGGCATCACGGGGGTGCTGGTGTATGCCTCGGGCTCGTTTGCGCAGGTGCTCGAGGGCGGGCCCGGGGTGGTGCATCCTTTATATGAACTGATTCGGCTGGACCCTCGGCATCGGGATGTGCGGCTGCACTGGGACGAGGCGGTCCGGTCCCGGCGGTTTTCGGGGTGGAATATGGGCCTTGCGAACCTCAATGACGCTCCGCCGGCGAAGCTGGATGCCTTCCGGGACTTTCTGGCGCGGCTTCGGGCGGATGGGCGGTGGTCGGACGGCGGCGGGGACGACCCGGCGCGGCTCTTGGCGAACTTCGCGCGGCTCGTGGCGGCGGCCTGAGCCACCCGAAACCGGCAAAAACACCGAACACGGGCCGACCCAGTGGTTATCGGTGCATTCGTTTTGGCGTTGTGGCGGGACAAATCCCCTGATGGCCGTCGAAATTGGCTTGCACGAGTTCAGACCCTGGTCTACATTCCACACCGGGTCAGGAACGAGTCGTTCGTTCAACACCAGAATTTGTGTGGGCTCGCAGTTCGCGTGTCCCGTGAGGAGAAGGAATAAAATGAAGACCAC
>CAYQAD010000264.1:0-3882 GCA_964415125.1 uncultured Phycisphaeraceae bacterium
CCCCCCGCCGTACCGACCGCCTGTACCCCCCCGACGAGGTCGAGCAGGTCCGCAAGATCCTGGCGTACCAGATGCGTGCGTTCGTGTACCAGAAGCTGCTGCCCACGCTGCACGAGAACATCCCGCGCATCCCAGCGCTCGAGATCCTGATCAACAACGGCGTGGTGCGGACGCACATCCTCGAGGGCCGGGAGGGCGAGCTGCGCGAGTACCTCAAGGCGATCGAGGCCCGCCAGGTCGGCATGGTCGACTTCAACGAGTCGCTCGTGCAGCTCGTCGAGCAGGAGTACATCCACATGCGCACCGCCCTCGACGCGACCCCCAACAAGGACGAGCTGATGATGCGCCTCAAGAAGCTCGGCTAGGGCACGCGCATCCCCCCACCGCTTCCAACGCAAGAACCTGACCAGGCAGCACGATCGCGCCACCGGAGACTCGCCCCGTGCAACACACCCTCGAAACCCTCGGCTCTCTACACGCCGGCTTCCTCCACACCGGCGTGCTCGCCGAAGCGCTCACGCTCGTGTCGTGGTGGAAGGCGCTCGTGCTGCTGGTGCCGTTCATCGCGTGGGGCTGGTTCATCAGCGCCGTGTGCGACAAGCACGCGACCACCTACCACCTCGACAACCAGAAATGGAACACGATCCACATGATCGTGGGCCTCGTGGCGATCGTCGCTGCGCTGGTGATCCCGGGCGAGGCGGCGTTCTTCATCGCGCTGCCCGTGGTCATCGTGCTGCTGGCGGCCGACATCGCGGTGTTCGTCATCATGGCCAACCGCGACGAGCGCGTGCCCGAGCACAAGCACCTTCGGTTCAACGCGAGCAGCCTCAAGTCCAAGGCCGAGTCCAAGAAGGCGGCGAAGAAGCAGACCAAGGGCTCGGAGCTGGGCATCCGCCGGCCCGACAAGTCCACGGTGCCTGTGCCCGACCGAGAAAGCCCCGAGTACGAGGTGCGTGTGCAGGCCGAGCAGCTCGTGCTGCGCGCCCGCGCCGCCCGCGCCACGCAGCTGGACATCCTGCCGACCGGCAAGGACAACACCTACGCCGCGACGTTCCTGGTCGACGGCGTGCGCCAGCCGGGCGAGACGTTCCCGGCGCCGGCCGCTGCGGCGCTGATCGACTTCTGGAAAGCCGCGGGCAATCTGGACGTCAGCGACCGCCGCCGCAAGCTCGCGGCGGACCTGAACATCGTGCAGTTCGAGCACCCCACGCCGATCCGCCTGACCACGAGCGGCTCGCAGGCGGGCATGCGTCTGAGCATCCTCTTTGATCCGAAGGAGCAGGTCCGCCGCGACATCGGCGACCTGGGCCTGCTCGACGCGCAGCGCGAGGCGCTCGACGCGATGATCGAGACCAACGGCATCGTGCTGCTCGCGGCCCCGCCGGACGGCGGGCGGACGACGCTGCTCTACACCGTCATCAAGCTCCACGACGCGTACACGCGCAACGTGCAGACCGTCGAGATCGACGTGCAGGACACGATCGAGGGCGTGAAGCAGACCGCGTTTGATCCGTCGGCCGAGGGGCAGGAGTACTCCAAGCTCGTGCGGTCGATCCTGCGTCGCGACCCCGACGTCGTGGGCGTCGCGGAGCTGCCGGACGGCGACACCGCCAAGGAGGCCGCCGCGGCCGACCACGACCGCACACGGACGTACGTCTCGGT
The DNA here is from genome assembly GCA_964415125.1 of uncultured Phycisphaeraceae bacterium. Lineage (GTDB taxonomy): Bacteria > Planctomycetota > Phycisphaerae > Phycisphaerales > UBA1924 > CAYQAD01. Next base: position 1,666 of record CAYQAD010000264.1, read on the forward strand.
GCGTGCCGACTCGGCGCTGTCATCGCTGCAGCTGTTCATCAAGGCGGTCGGCGATCCGAAGGAGGCGTCGGCGGGTCTTCGCGGGCTCGTGGCCCAGCGCCTCATCCGCAAGCTGTGCACCAACTGCCGCGTGCCGTACACGCCCCAGCCCGACACGCTCAAGAAGCTCGGGCTGCCCGCGGACAAGGTCAGCCAGCTCTTCAAGAAGGGTGGGCAGGTGCTCATCAAGAACAAGCCCGAGGTCTGCCCCGCGTGCGGCGGCGTCGGGTATCTGGGCCAGGAGGGCATCCTCGAGGTCTACGACATCTCGCAGACCGATCGGGCCCTCATCGCGGCGGGCGACTTGACAGCCCTGCGTGCCGAGCTCCGCAAGAAGCGGCTGCCCTCCATCCAGCAGGCGGCGCTCAAGAAGGCCGCCGAGGGCCTGACCAGTGTCGAAGAGGTGCTCCGCGTGACCGCCGAGCAGCCCAAGCAAGCCAAGAAGAAGCCGGCCGCCCCCGCCGCCGGCAAGCCCGCCGCCAACCGCGCATAAGGAATCCAAGCCATGATGATGAGCATCATCGCCATCGTGATCGTCGCGGTCATCGCCTATCTCCAAGCGATCCGCGGGTTCTTCTCCTCGATGATCAACCTGATCTGCGTGATCGCGGCCGGCGCGATCGCGTTCGGGCTCTGGGAGCCCGTCGCGTACGCGATGCTCGAGCGTGCGCCCACGTCCGGGTTCCTCTCGTTCATCTCGAGCAACGCGTGGGGCATCGCGCTGGCGGGCACGTTCGGCGTGTCGCTGGCGATCCTGCGGGTCGTGTTCGACTCGATCGTGCGCGCGAACGCCGAGGCCCCGGCCGTGCCGCAGTTCGTCGGCGGGCTGATCTGCGGCATCGGCGCGGGCGTGATCTCCGCGGGCGTGTTCGTGCAGTCGGCGATGATGCTCCGCGTCTCGCCGTCGTTCATGGGCTACGAGCGCCTCGCGGTCGGCGACGGCTCGGTGGGCGGCTCGATCCAGCGCAACAAGAAGCTCATCCTCCCCGTCGATGACCTCACCGCGGCACTCTACAGCTCGCTCTCCGAGGGCACCTTCGCCTCGAGCACCTCGCTCGCGGCCTACCAGCCCGACCTGGCCGACGCGCACGGCGGCCTGCGCATGAGCGAGTCCGACGGCAAGGCTCGCAACACGCTCGCGCCCGACGACTTCTCTCTCGCCAGCTGGTACACCGTCGGCAAGGGCGCGAACATCGCGCCGACCAGCCTGCTCACCGACTCGTGGAACGACATCCCCCAGCGTGTGCACACGCTCACCGGCGAGGCGGCGAAGCCCGGTGACTACATCGCGGGCTTCGCGGTCAAGTTCAACGCGGGCGCACGCGAGAAGTCGGGCCAGATCGTGATGGGGCCCGGGCAGGTGCGCCTTGTCGTCGAGCGTGGCAGCGAGCGCCGGGGCATCTTCCCGATCGCGGTGGTCGCACAGTCCGAGGCCGCGACGCAGGAGGCCGCACGCTTCCGGTTCGACGCGCCCTTCCACATCGCCTCGGTCGGCGGGGGCTCGTCGCCCACGATGGCCTTCGAGTTCCTCGTGCCGAGCGGGTTCGAGCCCAAGTCGCTGTACGTGCGCAACATCCGGGCGAGCTTGAGTAACGACCCGGCGGAATACCCCGCGGTCGCCGCACGCGACGGCGCCATCCGGGGCGGCACCATCACGGGCAGCGCCGCCGCCACGGGCACGCTCGACAACTCCGCCGCCCAATCCGTCCAGACGACCACCGATCGCGGCGGGCCCAACTCCGAGTCGGGCATCATGGTCTCCAACAACATCGGCCGGACCGTGCAGAAGGGCACGCACACCCCGCTCGAGCTCAACGACAACAACCAGATCGTCAACGGCTTCAAGCGGTTCGACGCGTCGATGTTCAGCGGCAACCGCGCCCTCGAGCGCGCCCTCCGCATCGACAAGTTCGCCGTCACACCCGACACGGTCATGGTGCAGGTCGACGTCTCGGCCTCGTCCAAGAGCAGCATCCTCGGGCGTGCCGTCGCGGCGGCCGAGTCGCTGGGGGCGCCCGCCCTGATCGACTCCAACGGCACACGCTACGAGGCGGTCGGCTACATCTACCGCGACCGCGACTTCTACGAGATCAAGTACACCCCCGGCGAGCCGGTGCGGGCGCTCACGGAGCTCCCGTCGCTCTCGCGCTCGAGGCCCGACCAGCAGCTCACGCTGCT
>CAYQAD010000265.1:0-3846 GCA_964415125.1 uncultured Phycisphaeraceae bacterium
CGCCGACGCCTACGCCGCCTACGCCCTCACGGGCGTCATGGCGGAGTACGAGGGCGCGTGCTACATGCGGACGCTGCGCAACGACACCGAGTTCCTCTACTCGGGCGATCACGTCTTCAACCTCGGCGGCTTCGAGACGCTCACCGAGGGGCGCGACGTGTGCCTGATCGCCAGCGGCGCGATGGTGCACGAGGCGAACAAGGCCGTGGACCTGCTCGACAAGGCGGGCGTGAGCGCGACGCTGATCGACGCCTACTCCCTGCCCTTCGACGAGGAGAAGCTGCTCGACGTCATCAACGACAACGGCGGGTTCGCGATCACGATCGAGGACAACTACGGCGCCGCGCTCGGCTCGGCCGTCGCCGACGCGATGACCGCATCGGGCGATGCGTTCAGCCTGGTGCAGATGCACGTCCGCAAGATCCCCAAGTCCGGCCGAACCGCCCAGGACCTGCTCGAGATGTGCGGCCTGACCGCCGAGGACATCCACAAGCAGGCGATGACCCTGCTCCAGGTGGTCTAACGCCTCGAGAGGAAAGGACCGCCAATGGGAAAGCTCGCGCAGAAGGTCGCGATCGCGATGGTGCTGTGGAAGCTTCGCCGTGTCGTGGCGCGCGTGTTGCGACGCTGAAGCTAGGACCGGCTCCTCGACGATGGGCACGAGATCGCGCTTGACTGATCGCGCTGGCGCTGTACGGTTTGACAGTGACCAGTCCGGCTAAACAAGAACTGCGATCCACACCCGCGGCAGTTGCCGTGCTGGTCGTGTTCTTCGTCGCCCACTTCGCCTGGCTTCCGATTGCCCTCATGTCGGGCGACGCGATGGTGGTCGATGCCCGCTCGAAGTGCGGCTCGCGTCTCTGTGCGTGCGTGAAGCTCGAGCCGATCTGCCCGCTTTGCGAGCCGGGCAAGCCCGGGCCATGCACGGGCGGCGGGCAAAGCACTCGGCTCGCCTACTTCGGCGAGCTGCCCGATGACGCGCTGTTCGCGGGGTTGCCCATCGTGCTGGTGGCGTTGATCCACGTCGCGGGGCCGACGTTCTCGATCGCCGAGCCGACGTGCTCGGCTCGCATCGCGATGCCGAGCGTCGCCACGCCCGCCAGCATCGCGGCCGATGTCGCGGTGCCCCCTCCCCGCGTCGCGGCGTGAGCCTGTTCCAGATGTGATCCGTTCTGATCCGTCACACGCTGTCGCGTGCGCAGGTGTTCGCACGCGGCTGGGGCAATCGCCATGCAATCCCACTGGCACCGCGCCTTCACACTCATCGAGCTGCTGGTCGTCATCGCGATCGTCGCGCTGCTCGTCGGCATCCTGCTCCCTTCGCTTTCGTCGGCTCGCGACGCGGGTCGTCAGGTGCGCACGCTCGCGAACCTGCGCACGCTTGCGACAATGACGCACCAGTTCGCCGATGCGAACAACGACGAGATGATGCGCTCGACGCACTCCTACTTCGCCCACGCGAGCGAGGGCGCCCTGCCCTGGTTCGGCGAGGTCTACCAGATGCTCACAGGCAGGGCGTTCGCCGGGCCCGACGACGGCTATCGCGCTGTCGTCGATACCTACCTCCGCTCGCCCTTCGACCGGCGCAGCGCGCTCGAGGACGACTCGCCCTTCTTCACCTACGGCGGGTCGTACGGCGTGAACGTCTACTTCGAGCTCACGGGCTCGGAAACGCCCGACCACCGGTCGTGGCGGCGGCGCGATCGTGCCCCAAGGCCGAGCGGCACGGTGCTCTTCGCAGAGCTCGCGGGTGAGCGCGCGCAGATGCCCGACCACATCATGGCCCACTTCTGGTTGCTGTTCTCCGCCCCGCCCGGCGCGAACGTCGCGCGGGCCGAGCCCGACGCGTCGCCCAGCTCGGCGATGGCGTTTCTTGATGGTCACGCGAGCGCGACGCGCTTCGGCGAGACCTTCGACCTCACCGCTCAGCGCGACAACTGGAACCCATCCACCGCGCGCTAGGTCTCCATCCATACCCCATGCCGCGGGCATGAGCTCGCGAAAGAGAATCCCATGCAATTCACACACAGCGTCTTTTCGTCCGTGGTCGCCCTCGCGTATGCCGCCGGTCTCGCCTCGGCGAGCCTGCCGCAGGTCGCCGGCGAGATGAAGCACGCCATGATCGGCTTCGATGGCACGACCATCACCGCCCATGTCGACGACCTCCCCGGCGAGCCCGCGACGGATCCGGTCGTGCTCGTGAGCTATCCCGGCGACGACGCGTACACCGCCGGGGGCGTGCTCGATGGCACCTTCTACTCCGCCCGCTACGGCTGGCTCGCCGAGGGCTTCATCGCACTGCCCGCGGGCGGTGCGATCTGGATCGAGCAGCTCAGCGCCACGCCCGGCCTGAATGTCTACGAGGGCGGTATGCGCACGATGCGCGAGAACCACACCTACGCGCCGCTCTTCGGGACCCAAGGCTCATCGAGCGCGTGGAAGTGGCCGGGCACCATGGTGCACAACTGGTACTCGGTCGATGCCCCCGGAACGTACGGCGCCAGCTACCGCGTCTACATCGGCGATGAGACCACCGGCGTGGCGCTCACCGGCTTTGGTAGCGCCGATGTGTCGTTCTCCTTTGTCGCGGTGCCCTCGCCAAGCGCACCGCTCGTCGCGCTCGCGGGCGTTGCGCTCGCAACGCGTCGCCGGCGGGGCTGATTCGCTTCGCATGTTCCTCGACCCGTGCCGGACGGACACGTCCGGCGCGGGCTTTCGCGCTTGATCCAAAGGAGCCCACGCCATGCCACCGATCGTCGCACCCGCCGTCGCTTTCGCACTCGCGTCCGCGATGCTCGCCAACAACCCCGCGGGCAGCCCGCCCTTGGGTGGCCCGATGAGCCACGTGCTCGTGACCGTCGCGGGCGATCAGTTCTTTGTCGGCTTCGAGAACGCGACGCTGAACCCCGTCGTGCTCGGTACGAACGTCGCTGGCTTCGAGGAGGAAGCCGCGGTGCTCGATCGCCACGGGTTCAACGCCCAGTACGGCTGGCTGGTCAGCGGCTTCTGGGCCCCGCCGCCGGGCGCCTCGGTCTGGGTCCGCGTGGTCGATCAGCCGTCGCACCTCAAGACCTACGTCGGCCGCGACTACACCGTGCTGGGCGTCGCGTCCTACACGCAGTTCCAGCCCGTCCTTGGCACCGAGGGCAGCCCCGACCGCTTCGCGTGGAACGGCACGATGTTGCACAACTACACCGCCACCCAGGTCCTCGGCACGCACGAGGCGACCTACGAGGTCTACTTCGGCGATGCGCACGGCAACACGATCCCCGGCTCGGCAACGCCCGCGCGGGTGACGCTGACCTTCACCTTCGGCACCGCCGACCCCAACGGCGACGGTCAAGTCGACATCGACGATCTCTACGACTGGCACCAGTCACGCGTCGATCGCGATGTCGACGGCGACGGCGCGGTCACCGACCTCGATGGCGAGCTGCTCGTGCGGACTGTTCGCGATGGTGAGCGTGAGCTGATGTCGAGATCGCGGAGGTGAGGTGGCTCAACGCTGTCACCGGCGTCGCGTGGCGGCGAGACCAAAGACTGCAATACACGCCACGCTCCCAGGCGCAGGAACACCGAGGCCAAGAGTGATGGCGTAGTTGAAGCTGGAATCGCTCATGCCGGTACCAACTGTCGAGCTGATCGCGGCAGTGGCCAGCCTGTATCGGCCTGGCAGCAGATTGAACTCCTCGGTGACGGGTTGCGACGCCACCTCATCCTGAGAGAGGTCGATCGGAAGTTCGTAGATCCGCTCCAAGATATCGCCGCCGTTTGAAACGCGTAGGAGTGCAAATTGGGCGGACGCCCTCCCAGCACCAACGAATGAGTAGCTGAACTCACCGTCAA
>CAYQAD010000266.1:0-1490 GCA_964415125.1 uncultured Phycisphaeraceae bacterium
GCCGGCTCGCGCATGGCCGAGCGGCAGGGCGCGGAGGTCTACGACGCCGACGGCACCGGCCTGATCGTCGGCTTGCACACCTTCGGGTCCGAGGTTGTCGCGTTCGAGACCGTCTGGAGCCCCGACTCGGGGCTCGATGAGCCCGAGTGGCTCGCGGCCAACGACGCGGTGCCCGCGCAGGGCACGCCGGTGGCGGTTCGGTTCTCGCGCGTTGCTGCCGCCGACTGAGCCCGCCGCTATTCCTCGGCCAGCAGCGTCCCGGCGATCAGGGCCAGGTCCATCGCGGCCGACTCGTCGACTGGGTCGGCCGGGTCGTTCCACGCCATGACCAGCGCGAACTGTCGCCCGTCGGTCCGTTCCATCATCCACGCGAAGCAGATCACGCCGGGCTCCGAGCCGCCTTTGAAGGCGATGTCCGACCAGACCGTGCGGTCGAAGGGCAGGCCCGGGTTCTGGCGCAGGGCTGCGGCGACCTTGCGGTCGGCCCGCGCCAGCACGTCGAGCCGGGCGTGCAGGGCGGCGAGCGTGCGCGCAGATGCGAACCACTCGAGCCGTTCGATCTCGCGCGGGGCACGCCACATCGTCGCGGCGAGCATGTTCGGCGTGAGCTGGCCGACCGGGCCGCCCTCGGCGAGCAGCTCGCGGCGTTGGGCGAGGTCGGCCTCGGCGTAGCGGGTCATCAGCGCGTCGTCGCCGCTGAGCTTGAGGCGGAACATGTCGAGCGTGGTGAGGAAGGGGAACCACGCCTCGGCGGTCGGGTCGTGCTCGAGCGTGTACGCCTCGACCGCGTCCCGGCCGAGCAGGTGGATGAGGTGGTCCGTCGCGGTGTTGTCCGAGATGCGGATCATGTCCGTCGCGACCGCGTCGAGGGTGAGCGCGGTGCCCGCGGGCAGCAGCTGCATCTTGCCGCTCGGGAGACTTTTGAGGTCGTCGTCGACCGCCACGGTGTCGAGCCAGGCGTGCTCGCCCGCCGCGACCGCTTCGCCCAGCGCGCCGAGCACGTACAGCTTGAACGCCGAGCCGATCGCGAGCGAGCGATCGGGGTTGAGCGTCGCCACGGCGCGGAGGTCGGCCGCATCGTCCTCATCATCGCTGTCCGCGACGAGCTCGTAGGCGCCGAAGGTGATGGTCCCGGGCAGGGCCTCGAGCGCCGCGATCAGCTCGTCCCAGGTCTTGGGCGTGTCGTCGTCGAGCTCGGGGGCGGGGGCGAAGTTCAGGCGATTCATCAGCCCCGAGGCCATGTCGAGCCCGAGTCGCGTGCGCATGTGCGCGCCCTTGGAGCCCACGATGATCGCGTCGAGCTCGTTGGGGCTGAGCTGCTGCTCGATGCGGACCAGCGAGACTTCGCCCGGACCGAAGTACTGGCTCACGAGCTGGGCGCGGACCATGCCGAGCTGGGCGGGCGGGATGGCGCTCAGAAACGCCTCATCGAAGAACGCCTCGGGCTCGTCGAAGTCCTCGCCGTTGATCCACTCGATCAGGCGGGTGAG
>CAYQAD010000266.1:1590-3822 GCA_964415125.1 uncultured Phycisphaeraceae bacterium
GCGGGTGGCATACCTACACTGGGCACTGATGGAGCGACGAGTTGTTATCACGGGCATGGGCGCGGTCACGGGCGTCGGCGTGGGGGCCGACGCGATCTGGACCGCGTTGGTCGAGGGTCAGAGCTGCCTCAAGCCCTGCGCACTCTTCGACGCCAGCGGCTTCCCCTGCCACCTCGCGGGCGTCGCCGAGGGCTTCAGCGCCAAGTCGTTCGTCCCCAAGAGCTACCGAAAAGCGGTCAAGGTGATGGCCCGCGACATCGAGCTGGCGGTGGCAGCCGCCGACGAGGCGATCCGCCTCGCGGGGCTCGTCACCCGCGCCGAGGCGCCGCCCGCCGAGGACGGCACGCCGGGCGAGACGACCTACCCCGCCGAGCGGCTCGGCTGCCACATCGGCGCGGGCCTGATCAACGCCGAGACCGCCGAGCTGGCGCGCGCCCTGCACACCGCGACGGACGACGCGGGCACCTTCGGCTGGGACAAGTGGGGCACCGAGGGCGATGGCGCCCAGGGCGGCATGAACAACCTCACGCCCCTCTGGATGCTCAAGTACCTGCCCAACATGCTCGCGTGCCACGTGACGATCATCCACGGGGCCGAGGGCGTGTCGAACACGATCACCAACGCCGAGGCGAGCGGGCTGCTCTCGATCGGCGAGAGCGCCCGGTGCATCGAGCGCGGGCAGTGCGACGCGTCGGTCGCGGGCAGCGCCGAGAGCAAGGTCAACCCGATGGGTTTCACGCGCCTGGCCCTGTGCGGCCGGCTCGCCGAATCGGCCGGGCACGAGGACGCGCGCGAGCTGCTCAAGCCGTTCTCCTCTTCGAGCGTGGGCACGGTCGTGGGCGAGGGCGGCGGGATTCTCGTGCTCGAGGATCGCGCGTCGGCCGCGGCGCGTGGCGCGTCGGTGCTCGCCGAGGTGGTGGGGTTTGGCGCGGCGCACAGCTCGCCGCCGGTGATGCCACCGCTTGAAGACGATGGGATCGAGGACGGGCTCGCGTGGGCCGTGCGCGCAGCACTGGACGACGCGGGCGTGACGGTCGAGCAGATCGACGCGATCGTGCCCCGCGGCTCGGGCGTGCCGGCGGAGGATTCCCGCGAGATCGGCGCGCTCCGTGACGTGTTCGGTACGTCGCTCGACACGACGCCGATCGTGCCTTGGTCGCCCGCGACGGGTGATCTGATGGCGGGCAACGGGGGCGTGCAGGCGGTTGTCGCGACAAAAATGCTCGCCACCGGTGCCTTTCCACGCTGCGTGAACGCGACCGGTGAGGCATTCACCCCCGCCGGGGGCGACGGCGCGGGCACCGAGCCCCGCCGACCGAGGTATGTTTTGGTCTGCTCGCCCGCGTTGGGCGGCCAGAACGCGGCGCTCGTGTTGAGCGCCGCCACGTGATCTACAGACATCTACAGGAGACGCACCGATGAGCGACTACCACGGCGGTTCCGGATACGACAACCGAGACAACCGAGACCACAGGGGCGGCGGCGGCCGAGGTCGGGGCCGAGGGCGTGGCCGGGGCGGCGATCGCCACGACCGCGGCGGCGACCGCGGGGGCATGCCGCTGTCGGACCTCGATCCCGCGCTGACCGAGGTGAGCCGGCGCGTGATCGGTTGCGCCATCGAGACGCACAAGGCGCTGGGCCCGGGCTACCCCAAGGAGGTCTACGCGAAGGCCCTCGCGGCCGAGCTCTCGCGCGAGGAGATCAGCCACGCCCAGGGCCACGAGTTGGAGGTCGTGTACCGCGGCGAGAAGGTCGGCTCCGTGCGCACGGACCTGTTCGTCAACGACCGATTCGTGGTCGCGGTCGAGGCGCACACGGGCGAGGTGTCCAGCGGCGAGCGCTCGGCGCTGCGCGCCCAGCTCCGCGCAGCCGACGTCGAGCTCGGCCTGATCATCAACTTCGGCGAGCGTCGCCTCAAGGACGGGCTCGTCCGCGTGCTCAACCCCGACAAGCTCAACGCCCTCCGCGCAGAGCACGATGACGAGCATGGGGACGAGCACGACGACGAGGATGACGACGACGAGTACGAGGATGAGGACGAGGACGGCGACGAGTACGAAGACGACGATGAGGATGAGGACGACGAGCTCTGAATGGTCGAACGCGCATGACCCAGCCCTCCTCAACTCCACCGAAGCGACGCGTCGTCATCACGGGCACCGGATGGGTCACACCCCTTGGGTGTGATGTCGATTCGGTGTGGTCCAAGCTGCTCGCGGGCGCGAGCGGCGC
>CAYQAD010000267.1:0-3819 GCA_964415125.1 uncultured Phycisphaeraceae bacterium
CGACGGTCGCGGGCCTCGAACAGACTTCGGGCGAGCTCGAGGAGGCGGCGCTGAATCTTGGTGCGAACCGCGTGACCGCGATCCGCAAGATCATCGTGCCGCTGATCATGGCGAACCTGATCGCGGGTGGGCTGCTTGTCTTTAGCTTCTCGATGCTCGAGGTCTCGGACTCGCTGATTCTGGCGCAGCAGGAGCTGCACTACCCGATCACGAAGCGGATCTTCGCCTTCACGATGCGTCTTGGTGATGGGCCGTTCATCGCCTCGGCGATGGGCGTGTGGGGCATGACCCTGCTCGCGCTGACGCTCTTCGGGGCGAGCCTGCTCTTGGGCAAGAAGCTCGGCGCGATCTTCCGGGTGTGAGGCTCACCCGAGGTGGCGCTCGCTGCGACGCATAGAATGCGGGCATGTCGCGCGACGCGCTCCCAACTCTCGGCATCAGCCTCGGCGATCCCGGCGGGATCGGGCCCGAGGTCGTCGTCAAGGCGCTGGCCGACCGATCGGTGCGGCGGCTCGCGCGCTGGCGGATCTACGGGTGCGGCGGGGCGTTGCATCGCGCCGCCGAGGCTGCGGCGGTCGAGCCGGCCTGGTGGCGTGTGCCCGCGCGCGACGAGGCATTGATCGAGACGGCGCTTAGTCACGATGTGCTGCTGATCGACTACGACGACGACGCGGACCGACGCTGGGCCGCGACCGATCGCGAGGAGAACGGGGCGATGTCGTTCGCCCTGGTCGAGGCGGCGATCAAGGACGCGAAGCGCCCCGAGCACGACCCCCGCCGGACCGACGGCTTCGTGACCGGACCGATCAGCAAGCACGCCTGGTCGCTCGCCGGGCGCGGGCGGTGGCCCGGGCACACGGAGCTGATCGGGGCTCGCTTCAGCGCGAAGCGGTTCGGCATGATGTTCGTCACGCCGAGGCTCCGGGTGATCCTAGCGACGTCGCACGTGCCACTGATGGACGTGCGCAACGTGCTGACGATCGGGAAGGTGCACGAGGCGATCGATCTGGGCGCCGAGGCGTGCGGCCGGCTCGGAATCCCCAGGCCGAGGATCGCGGTCTGCGGCCTCAACCCGCACGCGGGCGAGGCCGGGCTCTTGGGTGACGAGGAAGACCGGCTGATCAAGCCCGCCATCGACATCGCGCGCGGGCAGGGGCTCGATGTGACCGGCCCCCACCCGGGCGACACGATCTGGAACGCGGCGGTGGCGGGCAAGCACGACCTGGTCGTGGCGATGTACCACGACCAGGGGTTGATCCCGGTGAAGCTGCTCGACCGCGACGACGGCGTGAATGTCACCGTCGGGCTGCCGACCGTGCGGACCAGCCCGGACCACGGGACGGCCTTCGACATCGCGGGCAAGAACCGCGCCGACGCGGGCAGCATGATCTCGGCGATGGCCCTGGCGGCCCGCATGGCGACGGGCACGGCGGCGACCAAGCCGAGGGACGCGGCGGGCGATTCGGCGGGCGGCCCATCGCGCGACGCGGCGCGGGCCTAGCGTTTCGGCCGGCCATGACTCGGCCGCGCCCTTGGGGGGCGTGGAGACGCTCGCGATGCCATCGGAACGACCCATCACAGCAGACGACGGCGATCGCGGTGCGCTGCGCGAGCTGCTCGCGATCGCAGCGCCCTCGGTCGTCACGATGTCGTCGTACACCGTGATGCAGTTCGTCGACAAGCTCATGGTCAGCCGAATCGGGCCCGAGCCGATCTACGTCGCGGCCCAGGGCAACGCGGGCATCGTCACGTGGACGCTCATGACCTTCAGCGTGGGCGTCGCGGGCGTGGTGAACTCGTTCGTGAGCCAGAACCTCGGCGCGGGCAAGCCCGAGCGCGGGGCGGCGTACGCGTGGAACGGCATGTTCCTCGGGCTCGCGTGGTGGCTGGCGATCATGCTGCCCGCGGCGCTGCTGATCCCCTGGTTCTACGGGCTCGGCATGTTTGAGCAGCACGGCGACGCGGTGCGGGTGCTCCAGACCGAGTACGCGCAGATCGCGATCGTCGGCGGCGTGTTCACGCTCATGAGCAAGCCCATGCACAACTACTTCTTCGGGATGCACAAGCCCGTGGTGGTTGCGGTGTGCGTGATACTGGGCAACGCGGTGAACGTCTTTGCGAACTGGGTGCTGATCTTCGGGCACCTGGGGGCGCCCGAGATGGGCTTGTCGGGCGCGGCGATCGGCACGGTCATCGGCACGGTGTTCGAGTTTGCCCTGCCGCTCGTGATCTTCCTGGGGGCCAAGTACAACACGCTGTACGGCACACGCGGCGCGTGGCGGCCGAACCTGGTGTGCATCAAGGACCTGCTGCGCATCGGCTGGCCCGCGGGCGTGATGTTCATCAACGACCTGATCTGCTGGGCGATCCTGATGGTCGTGCTGATCCCCGGCGCGGGGCGGGCGCGGGCGATCGCGCAAGGTCTTGGCGAGGAGGCGGCCGAGGCGTCCGCGACGATCGCCAACTCGGCGGGGTACATCGCGTTGCAGTTCATGCACCTGAGCTTCATGCCTGCCGTGGGCATCTCGATCGCGACGCAGGCGGTCGTGGGCAAGGCGATCGGGCAGGGCAGGACCGACCGTGCGCACGAACGCGCGATGCTCGGGCTCAAGCTTGGCATGGCGTACATGGGTGTGTGCGCGATCGCGTTCTATATCTGGCGCGAGGCGGGCATCGCGGTCTTTGTCGACGAGACGACGTCGCCGGAGGATCGCGCGGAGCTGATCCGCGTGGGCGCGGTGCTCATGATCGGGGCGGCGGTGTTCCAGGTCTTTGACGCGGTGGCGATCGTGCTCTCGGCGGCGCTGCGCGGCGCGGGCGACACGGTCTGGCCCGGCGTGGCGTCGATCGTGCTCAGCTGGTCGTGCGTGGTGGGCGTTGGGTACCTGCTCATCGAGGTCGCCCCGGGGCTCGGCGTGGTCGGGCCTTGGATCGGCGCCTCGGGATTCATCATCCTGCTCGCGATCGTGTTGTGGGTCCGCTACGCGGGCGGCAAGTGGCGGACCATGAAGCTGACGCACGATGATCCGATCCACAACCTGCCGCCGGATGAGAACATCCCGGGGCCTGGGCCCGACCAGCTGTAAGTTTTTTTCCTTGAAAGCCCGTCCTGTTCGGACATTGATCGGGCTGGCGGTCGACCTGGGCTAGGCGCAGTGGTTTTGTGTGTGGTCACGACACACACCACCACCTCGCGCCCGACGCGGCGTGATGTAAGGAGCTCGGATATGGGAACGCTCGGATCAGGCGGCGGCAATGCGATGGACATGGTCATCGGCGCGGGCGAGGTCGCGAAGGACGCGGCCTCGGCGCGCGAGCACTACGACAAGGCGATGCAGCTCGAGCTCGACGGCGAGTACCAGGCCGCGATCGACGAGCTGCGCGTCTCCGTGCGAGCCGACGCGACCAATCTCGACGCGGCGTTCAAGCTCGCGTACCTGCTCGACCTGGTCGGCGCGGACGACGAGGCCCTCGCGCTCTACGAGCAGGTCTGCGAGACCTCGCCCGCGCCGGTCAACGCGCTGCTCAACCTCGCGGTGATGTACGAGGACCGCAACGACTACGTCCGCGCCGAGCGCAGCGTGCGTCAGGTCCTCGACACCAACCCGACACACCCGCGGGCGCGGCTGTTCATGAAGGACATCCAGGCGAGCCGGGGCATGGTCATCGAGGAGGACACCGAGCGTGACAGCCTGAAGCGCAAGGCGCTGCTCGACACGCCCGTGACCGACTTCGAGCTGTCCGTCCGGGCCCGCACATGCCTGAAGAAGATGAACATCCGCACGCTCGGCGACCTGCTCCGCATCACCGAGGCCGAGC
>CAYQAD010000268.1:0-3739 GCA_964415125.1 uncultured Phycisphaeraceae bacterium
GTCACGGCGCCGGGCGAGGTGCAGGCGGTTGTTGAGACGCTGCTCGTGGCGCTCGATGCCGAGGCGGCGGCGGCGGGCGCGGGGACGGTGCGTGTGGTGCCGTTGACCTTCGGCGAGGCGGCCGCGATCGCGTCGCTGCTGCCGGCGACGCTCGCGGAGGTGGCGCCGTCGGCGAGTGCGGTTTCGGCGACGGCGTTGGCGGGGAGCAACGCGGTGCTGCTTGCGGGGCCGGCCACGTCGGTGGAGCAGGCGGCGGCGGTTGTCGGGGAGCTCGATCAGCGGCCGACGAGCTCGGACGCGGTGAGCGTGCGCACGTTCACACTGACGCACGCGGACGCGGTGGCGCTTGCGCCGATCGTCGAGCGCGTGCTGACGGATCAGCGGGATGCGGACCCGCGGCTGCTGTCGCTGCGTCTTCGGTTTGGGCGGGGCCGGGATGCGCTGGATGCGCCGGCGGTCCGTGTGGAGGCCGAGCCGAGGTCGAACGCGCTGCTGGTGTCGGCGCCGCAGTCGACGATGGACCTGGCCGAGGCGGTGGTCGCGGAGCTCGATCGGCCCGCGGAGGGTGGGGACCGGGCGGCGCTCACGTACACGCCGGTCACGCTCGGTGCGGAGACGCTTGTCGAGCGGGTGGGGCCGATGCTCGCGGGGGCGTTTCCGCCGGCGCGGGTGCCATTGCGGCTGACGGCGGTGCCCGAGGCGGGGGTTGTCGTAGCGACGGGCATGCCCGAGCAGGCGGCGGGGGCGATTCGGATGGTGGAGCAGTTCGACGCGGCTGCGCCTGCTGCGCCGTCGTCGACGTTCGCGGTCTTTGAGCTTGCGCACGCGGATGCGGCGGCGCTGTCGCAGTCGCTGACGGCGCTCTTGCGGGATCGCGGCGCGTGGCCCGAGTCGCTGCGTGCGGCCGAGCGGGCGGGCGGCGAGGTCGCCGAGCCTGTGGTCGCGCCGGACGCGGCGTCGGGGCGTGTGGTGGTGAGCGGGCCGGAGCTCTTGGTTGAGCGTGCGCGGGTGATCGTTGCGAGCCTGGATCGGCCCCGGGGCGGTGCGGACCGCGAGACGGCGGTGATCGCGCTGGCCGAGGGGCGGGCCGAGACGGTTGCGGCGGCTGTGGGCGAATCGTTCGGCGACGGGCGCGGCCCGACGTTGAGTGTTGAGCCGACGAGCAACTCGATTGTTGTTGTCGGCACGCCCGACGAGGTTCGGCGCGTTCGTCAGCTCGCGAGCGAGATGGACAGCAGCGCCGAGCCCGACGGCGTGGCGGTGCGGACGATCTTTCTGAGGCACGCGGAGGCGGCTTCGGTGGCGCCGATCATCGAGCGGATCTTGAAGGAGGAGTCGGCGGTCGAGCTGCTGCCCGAGTGGGCGCGGGCGAGCTATCTGTTCCAGCGGGGCGGGTCGGCCGAGGCGACGGTGCGTGTGATGCCAGAGCGGCGTTTGAACGCGGTGATCGTGAGCGGGCCGGCGTCGGTGATCACGCTTGCCGAGCAGATCGTGCGCGAGCTGGATGTTGAGCGCGAGGGGGCTGGGCCCGATCGCGTGGTGCGCGTGATCGCGCTTCGGGCTGGGGACGCGGCGGAGGCGCAGCGGACGCTCGAGACGATCTTCGGCGCTGACGATGAGGCGGTGCCGGGGCCTTCGATCGCGGTGGATCGCGGGGCGAACGCGGTGATCGTGCGCGGGAGCGCCGAGCAGGTCGCGGAGGTTGAGGCGGTGCTGATGCGGCTCGACGATGCGGCCAGCGCCGGGAGCCGGCAGTTGCGGACGCTGCGTGTGGATCGTGCGCGGACGGACGCGGGCGAGCTTGCTCGCGTGCTGCAGGAGGTGCTCGCGCGGCGTGAGGGGCTGACGGTGGAGGTTATCTCTGCCGACGAGTTGCTTGCGCCGGCGGCCGAGCGGGAGACGGTGCCGGCGGGCGATGAGCCCGTGCAGGGTCCGGCGTCGCATGGGGTGCCCGAGCGGGCGGCGCACTGGCTGCCGATGGTGGTGTGGGCGATGGCTACAGCCCAGGTGGATGACCCGGCGTCGGCTTTGGTTGGCGGCGGGCAGGACGCGGCGGAGGCTGCGGATGTTGTGATCGCGGTGGATGAGGAGACGGGGACGCTGATCTTTCTTGGGGCCGAGCGTGTGTCGGATCGCGTGATCGAGCTTGCCCGGGAGATCGTGTCGCAGTTGCCGGCCGAGCCCGGGCGCGTGCGCGTGGTGGAGTTGCCCGACGGTGTGGATGCTCGGCTGGTGGCGCAGACGGTGTCGGGCACGATCCGGCAGGTCGGCCGGGCTTCGGATCGGAATCCGGGTGGGTTTGCGGGTGCGGTCTCGGTCGCGCCTGACCCCGCGGGCGGGGCGCTGGTGGTGTGGGCGAATGACACGGACTTCGGGCTGGTGCGGCAGCTGATCGCGTCGCTGGCGGGGGCGAGCGCGGGCGAGACGATGGTGTCGCGCGTGTACGCGCTCGAGAACGTGCCCGCGGCGAGCGCGGCCCAGGCGCTGCGCGACCTGTTTGGCACCAATCCGCGGGGGTTCCAGGCGCGGCGGCTGCGTGCGCTTCGGCTCGCGGATGGCAAGGACATCGCGACCTTCGACCCGACGTCGCTTCGCCTCGCGGTCGCGCCGGGCGGGACGGGGCTGATCGCGGTGATGCCCGAGGCGGCGGCGGGCGTGGTTGATGATTTCGTTGCGATGCTGGACCAGACGCCTTCGGGCTCGCAGCTGGTGATCCGGCGGTATGGCGTGGAGGCGACGCGGGCGCGGGAGATCGCGTCGACGCTGCAGCGTGTATTTGATGCGAAGCGGCAGGGGCCGAGTGCGCGGGAGTCGCTTCGGCCGGTCTTCATGCCGGAGCCCTCGGGCAACGCGGTCCTGGTGACCGCGTCGGCTTCGCAGCATGATGAGATCGGGAGCGTGCTCGCCGAGATCGCGGCGGCCGAGGGCGAGGATGTTCGCGTGGTCACCGTGCCGCTCGATGCGGCGCGGGCGAGCGAGGTTGCGCAGGCGCTGACCCGTGCGCTGCCTTCGAGTGTGCGGGTGACGATCACGCCGGTGGCGAGGAGCAACACGCTGTTGCTCACGGGCTCGGAGGACGCGATCGCCGCGGCGATGGAGCGGATCAGGGAGATCGACCAGGAGCCGACGCGGACGCTGCAGGAGTTCCGCCGGATCCGCCTGACGCACGCGATGGCCGACGACGTGTACTTCACGCTGTCGCAGATCGTCCGTGGCATCCCGCGTGTGGCGGGCGAGCCACGGCCGTCGCTGGACTTCCAGACCGACGAGAACGTGCTGCTGATCAACGCACCGGCGGACCGGATGGAGGAGCTGGTCGCGATCATCGCCGAGCTTGATGTGCCGAGCGATACCGGTCGGACGACGGAGTTCGTCACGCTGACGCACGCCGACGCGGAGCAGGCCGAGAGTGCGCTGAGCGTGTTCTTCGGCGCGTTTGCGCCGGAGGCGGCGTCGCCCTCTGATCGGAACGCGACGGTGCTGGCCGATGCGTCGGCCAACGCGCTGATCATCAGCGCCGACGAGCGGACCTGGCCTCGGATTCGTGCGCTGCTCGCGACGATCGACACGGAGGCGCTGGACAACTCGCGGCGGATGGAGGTGATGCCGCTTCGGCACGCCGACGCGCGGAGTGTGGCCCGGGCCCTGAGCGAGGGGTTCAGCGCCCCGCTGGCCGGGCAGCTTGCGCGGGAGCGTGTGGGGCGTTCGCGGAATGACGATGAGCGTGGGGAGACGCTCG
>CAYQAD010000269.1:0-3723 GCA_964415125.1 uncultured Phycisphaeraceae bacterium
ACTCGATCGTCGCGCCGCCGCCACCGCCCGGCCTCTCGTGGATCGTGCGATACTCGACCGACTCGGTTGCGATTCGCGCTGTTGCGCCGTGTGCCGCCGATGTGACGACCGACGGCACATCGAACGGCATCCCCGACGGCGTGGCCACGCTCAGCGATTTTTCCTATTACCTGGGCCTCTGGGGCGCGGGCGACACGGCCGCCGATGTGACGACCGATGGCACATCGAACGGCATCCCCGACGGCGTTGTGACACTGAGCGACTTCTCGTTCTACCTCGCCCTGTGGGGCGCGGGATGCCCGTAATGCCGACCGGGCGATGGTGGTGTGCCTCGCCCGAAGCTTCTCCGGAAAGACATGCCATGCGTGCGGTGTATTGCAACACCCGGACCATCCGCCAAGTCTTTGCTGCCAGTGCGCTCGCGGTGGCTGCGGGGGCTTCATCCGGCCAGACACTGACGTGGATCGGCCCGCCGGCTGGCGGCGACTGGAACACGCCGACGAACTGGTCGCCGTTCGGTGTACCCGACACGCTCGCCGAGGCTGCGGTGATCGCGCAGCCCGGGTTCGATATCGTTGTGAACGATATCGGTGTCGGCTCGCTGACGCTGGGCGACCCGACGGGCTCGCTCGAGGTGCGTGGCACCTGCGACCTGTGGGGCCCGCTCATGAACGACGGCGTGCTGACCGTCGACACCGGCGCATCATTTGAGGTGCATGCCACCACCGACTTCACGGGCTCGGGCGTTCTGCGTCTCAACGGGCCGATGAACGACGGCGTCCTCCCCCATCTCATCCCGATTCTCGCCTCCGATCCGGGTGTCACAGTCACCAACGGCCCATCGCACACGATCGCCGGCAGCGGAATCATCGAGCGGAGTCTCCTCAATCGAGGCACGGTCCACGCGGGCGCTGTCGGCGAAGGGCTGCGGTTTCAGGAAGGACCTGTCGTCAATGAGGGCGTCATTCGGGTCGATCCGCAGTCATGGATCGAACTTGGTGCTGTGGCGCTGGACAACACGCTCGGCACCGTGATCGTGGATGGCGGCACGCTTCGGACCATTGGGCTCGGCGGCACGGTCGTGCGGGGCGGCCAGATCATCGCCGAGAACGGCGGCATCATCCGCGTGTCCAATCGCTCGGGTGTGTCGTTCCAGGGCGGCGTGGTTCTCGAGGGCACGCTCGAGCAAGAGACCAATTCCGCTGTCAGCGTCGTGGATGGTGGTCTCGTCAATAACGGCACCTACATCCTCACGGCGGGGGCGTTGTTCTCGCCGGGTGTCGCGGGCGCCGGCGGCGCCGAATCGATCATCGCCGGCACCGGCGAGCTCATTCTCGATGGAAGCCCGCAGTTTCTCGAGATCGCCGGCGACGGCCGGCTCGTCAACGGCCCGGGCCACACGATGCGCGGCGGCGGGCTGCTCCGCGGGATCATCAACCGCGGCGTGATCCTCGCCGACCGCCCGGGGCAACTTGTCCGCTGGGAGGCGTTTACCCCAGAGCCCAACAGCGGCGTGCTCGGGGCTGCCAACGGCGGACGATTCGAGATCACGGGAGATATCGAGCAGTCGCCGACCGGGCGCATCGAGAACCGCGGTGGCGATGTCTTTGTCGGCCAGAACCGAACGCCAAACATCATCGGCGGCACGCTCGCGGGGACAAATGGGCCGATCCGGGTCGGATACAACACCGATCTGGTCGCGCGCAACGTCACGATCGAGGGCGACATCGAGGTGAGTCTTGGTGCCGAGTTGCGTGTCGCTGAGGGTGACGGCGTGACACCGAGCGGGTTTACGAACAACGGGCGCATCTGGGCGCTCAACGATCGCGTCGAGGACGCGCCGGTGCGGTTCTACGAGTCGGGCACGATCGATGGCGTGGGCGAGATCGTGCTGGGCGATCCCGTCGATGACGGCGTGCAGGGCCGGATCAAGGCGAACAAGCCGTTGACAATCGAGGGCACGCTCGGGGCCGGCCAGTCCATCGTTGGCGACGGGTACCTCGATGGAACGCTCAACCTCAACGGCACGCTGAGCCCCGGCTACGAGACCGGTGATCTGACCCGCGTGATCTCGATCGCCGATGCCGTCAACCTCGGCACGACGCACAGGCTCGTTGTCGATGTCCAGGGCGCTTGGTTGAGCGGCTTCGATCGGCTCGTGGGCGAGGGCAGCATTGCGCTCGGCGGCTCGCTCGAGCTCCGCATCGCGCCCAGCTTCGCGCAGGTCGAGGGCGCGAGTCTCGAGATCGTTGCGGTCGCCTCACGCGTCGGCCGGTTCAACACGCTTATCGCGCCCGAACTCCCCGGCGGCCTCGCCTGGCGTGTCCGCTACGGCCCGGGCTCTGTGATCGTTGAGATCGGTGCCGCCTGCCCCGCCGACGTCACGACCGACGGCACATCGAACGGCATCCCCGACGGCGCGGTGACGCTCTCGGACTTCTCTTTCTACCTCGGCCTCTGGGGCGCGAGCGATCCCGCGGCGGATGTCACGACCGACGGCACCGCCAACGGCATCCCCGACGGTTCGGTGACGCTGAGTGATTTCTCGTTCTATCTCGCACTCTGGGGCGCGGGCTGCCCGTAGGGATTGAGCCGGGTTTCGTGCCTCTCGAGTCTCCGGGCCCCGCTTTCGGCGGGGCCTGTTTCTTCGGGCTGTGCCCCGATGTGGTGGGGCTGCGCAATTCGGATACTTGATGATGGTGGCCGAGATGGTCTTCCGGATTCACGATCACTTCGGCGCGACCGTGCCGTCGATTCTTGACGGCAGTGGGGGGACGACACACGCGGGCGACCACACCGCGCCGGCCCGCACCAAAGAGAGGAACACACAGTGAAAATCAACCGCACAGGTTTGGCATGTCTCGGCGTCGCCTGCTTCGGCGCCGCGACGACTGGCGTCGCGTCGGCGCAGCCGTTCGTCCACAACGTCGGCGAGCTCAACGAGACGAGCGAGCGCACGCGCGATCTGACAACGCTCGATGAGAACGAGATCGCCGTCATCAGCCACACGGGTGTCCCGACCGCGCCCGGTGGGCTCGCGTTTAGCCCGCATCTGGTGCTGCACGACCAGCAGGGCGTACCGTTCGCGTCGTGGTTCTTTATCGAGCAGGGCTTCGAGTTCCAAGGCGAGCCGCGTGCGATCCGCCAGGACCGCGACGATCGCCAGCTCATCCAGCTCGTCGACGCGCCCAACAACAACGGCCAGATTTCGCTGGAGACGGTGCTGTTCAAGTTCGACCAGTCTGCCGAGACGATCACGTGGCAGTGGCGGTATCCGATGTCGACCGACGGCCGGGTCGTCGGCATGGAGCTCGAGGGTGACACGGGTCTGGTTGCCGCGTCGATCGACTCGCCCGCGGGCGGTCCCGCCCAGCCCACGCTCTTGCGCTACTTCACGTCCACTGGCTTGCCAGCGTTCCACTTCCGCTACGAGCCGGTGGATATCAACGTGGGAAACATTCGGTTTATCGATGTCGCGCCCGACACAGAGAACAACGCCGTGTTCGCGGTCGGCACCGTGCAGGGTCTGTTCGCGTCAAACTTCGGCCCCGGATTCGAGAAGCTGGTTGTGGCGCGGTTCGACTCGTCGGGGGCACCGGTCTGGTTCTTCGCCTACGACGCACCCCGACCCAACAACGACGAGAGTGAGCTGCGAGGCCGATCGATCGAGCTCACGCCCGACGGCGTCGCGGTCACGGCGGAAGTCCGAGGATTCTCCGGCCC
>CAYQAD010000270.1:0-3696 GCA_964415125.1 uncultured Phycisphaeraceae bacterium
TACTGCCCCTGGGTCATCTCGTGCTTCGCGATGAAGTACGCGTCGAGGTCGATCTCGACGACCGGTCCTTCCGACGAGATCAGAAGCTCCGGCGGGGCCGACTCCCGTGTCAGGCCGGCGCTTTTGAGGCGATCGGCGATCGCCG
The DNA here is from genome assembly GCA_964415125.1 of uncultured Phycisphaeraceae bacterium. GTDB lineage: Bacteria > Planctomycetota > Phycisphaerae > Phycisphaerales > UBA1924 > CAYQAD01. The sequence goes on from CAYQAD010000270.1 coordinate 146, forward strand.
CAGCCGCGACCGGGTCATACCGACGCGCGGCCGGATCAATGCCCTGCACACCGATCAGGGCGCGCGCCGCGGGGAGGAGCACGAGCACCATGCCGCAGTCGCCCGTCATCGCGCACCCCGTCGGCGTCCATCCGGCGGGCCGATCGCCCGACGCGACATGCCAGAACTCCCAAAGCCCGGAGACCTCGCTCCGCCCGAGCGGCACGAGCCCGGCGATCGGCTCGAGCACGAGCCCGCCGTAGCGGTCATCGGTGCGGATCGCCTCGATAGCGCCGGGCCACGCGGCGTCCGAGGCCGCCGCCTCGACGCGACGAACGGTGTCCCGCCGCGTGCGCACCGCGTCCGCCACGCCCTCGGCATCGAGCCGACGCAGGCACTCGAGCATGCCCGCGAGGCGGTCGTATCGGGCCTGCTCCTCCGGCTCGGCGAACGCCCGCGGTGCGCGTGCCGCGATCCGTGCGGTGGTGTGGTCGAGGTTTGTCTCGTGGAACGCGAGCGCCCGGCGCATGGTCACGAGCGATGCGGCGAGGTCGTTGGGCGTCAGCATGTCTCTGAAGACGCTTGCCTCGGGCGACTCGAATTGGCCGATGAGCGTCCGCGTTTCGCGCACCAACGCCGCGTGTCGATCGCGGGTGTCGATCAGGCGGCGGAGCTCGGGATCGTCCTCGGCCGCAACGGGCGTGCCGCGTGCCGCCAGCTCGTCGAGTTGCGTGCGGTATCCGTCGGCGCGTGCTGTCACATCAGCGAGATCGGCCAGCCACGCCTCGATTGCCGGTCCACCGCCCGCCCGCATCGGCAACTGGTACGCCCGCTCAAGCAGGGACTCGGCAAGCAACGCGTCTCGCTGCGTCTGGATCGTCTTGGCTCGTGCCAAGGCCTCCAGTTGAGCCGCCTCCCTCTCCCGCGCTGCGTTCGCCATACCACGGGCCGCCTCGCCGAGCGCGATTGCCGCCACATCGCCGCCGGGGGCTCCTGACCTGCTCGGGTCGCTCCACCTCGCTTCGAGCGCAAACTGTCCATCCTCATCCCGGCGTACGGTGAAGATCACGTCCTCGGAAGAAGCCGGCATGAAGTCGGTTTCCGTGCCTGGACGCAGGTCCAAAAAATCAACGAGGCCGTTTGCTTGAATGACCTCCAGCATCCCAAGCCGGGCGAGCTTTGCGTTCTCCGCTTCGACCTGAGCTAGACGTTCTGCCCTCTCACGCTCTCGCACGGCAACCGCCGAGAAACCAGCGCTCACGATCGTCGCGCCAAGAAGCGCGCCGGCGATCACGATACTGACCAGCACACCTGCCCGATTCCGCCGCACAAACTTCCGCGTCCGGTACCCCACGCTCGGCGGGCCGGCCAGCACGGGCTGATCCGCCAGGAACCTTCCAAGCTCCTCGCCCAGCGCGCTGGCCGTGTCGTACCGCCGCGCCCGGTCCTTCTCCAGGCACCTCATCACGACCCAGTCCAGGTCACGCCGGAGCGTGCCGGTCAGCGAGCGCAGCTCCGTCCGGCGCGACTCCGCGACGCGTGTCGCCGTCGATGGATCCTCCGCGTGCGATGCGAGCGATTGCAACCGCGTGCTGGGCCTCGGCGGCTCGACCTCGCGGATGATCCGCTGGATCTCGGCCAGGCCCGCCGCACGCAGCGACGCGCTCTCGAAGGGCCTTGCGCCCGTCAGCAGCTCGTACAGGATCACGCCCAGCGAGTACACGTCGCTGCGCGTGTCGATGTCCTGCGCGCCCATCTCGGCCTGCTCGGGGCTCATGTACTCGGGCGTGCCGATGAGCTGGCCCTGCTCGGTGAAGATCGTCGCCTCGGTCAGGCGCTGGTTGAGCGCCTTGGCGACGCCGAAGTCGATGACCTTGGGCGTGGACGTGCCGTCCTCGTACTCGACGAGGATGTTGCTCGGCTTGAGGTCGCGGTGGATGACACTCTTGGTGTGCGCGTGCTGGACCGCCTCGCAGACGCGGATGAACAGTTGCAGGCGCTCGTCGAGGCTGAGGCGGTGTCGGTCGCAGTGCTCGGTGATGGGCAGGCCCTTGACCAGCTCCATCGCGAACCAGGGGCGTGCCTGCTCGGTGAGCCCGCCGTCGAAGACCTTGGCGACACAGGGGTGGTCCATGACCGCCAGCGCCTGGCGCTCGGCCTCGAAGCGTGCGACGACCGCGCGCGAGTCCATGCCGGGCTTGATGACCTTGAGGGCGACCATGCGCCGCACGGGCTCCGTTTGCTCGGCCTGATAGACCACGCCGAACCCGCCCTCGCCGAGCACCTGGCGGATGGTGAAGTGCCCGATGCGTGAGCTGGGGACAAGCGGCCCGGCGGTCGCGCTGCCTGGGCCGGCGGCCGGCGTGTCGGGAGCGGTGGGGGCGTCGTCCCCGGTCGCGAAGGCGTCTGGGCCGAGCGGGTCCCGCGTGCCCTCGGTCGGGTTGGCGTCGTCGCTGGCCATCGCAAGAGCCTATCCGAGCGAGCCATCCGCGCTGCCGCATGAAGATGCACCAGATGCGCACAGATGGGCGGCGTGGGCGCGTACGGAATCCGACCGGCCTATCTTGCGTGCGGCTCGGTGATCTGGGCCGAACGGAGGGCATCGGCCCATGGGAGAGACCGACGACATGCCGGCCGACGCCGAGACGTCCCGCATCCTGGTCGGCTGGCGCGAGCGCGTCGACCTGCCCGATTGGAAGCTCCGTGGCATGCGTGCCAAAGTCGACACCGGTGCACGCACCAGCGCCATCGACGTCGCGCAGATCGAGCACCAGCCCGACGGCACCATCCGCTTCGAGGTCGTCGTCCGCGTCAAGCCCGAACGAAAGACGCGATGGATCACCGCGCGACCCGTGCGCACGAGCGTGGTCAAGCCGAGCCACGGCGTCGCGCAAGAGCGGCCGGTGTGCGTCACACGCCTCCGCCTCGGCGACCACGAGCACGACGTGGAGGTGAGCCTCGTCTGCCGGAAGGGCATGCTCTGCCGCATGCTGATCGGGCGGACCGCGCTCGAGGGGCACTACGTGGTCGATCCCGGAAGGAAGTACGTCGCGAGCATGTCGCCCACGCAGCGTCGGGCGGCGCGGGAACAGGACCGGAAACAGGGGGAGCGCGAAGAATGAAGCTGGCGATTCTGTCGATGGCGCCGCGGGCGTACAGCACGCGGCGGCTCAAGCAGGCGGCCGAGGAACGCGGGCACACCGCGAAGGTCCTCAACACGCTGCGGTTCACGATCGATCTGGAGGAGGGCGAGCCGGACCTGTTCTTCCGCTCAAAGAACCTGAGCGAGTACGACGCGGTGCTGCCCCGCATCGGCGCGTCGATCACGTACTTCGGCACCGCGGTCGTGCGGCAGTTCGAGCAGATGGAGGTCTACACGCCAAACACGGCCAACGGCATCACCAACTCGCGCGACAAGCTCCGCTCGATGCAGATCTTGAGCCGCCACGACATCGGCATCCCGCACACCGCCTTTGTGCGCGACCGCGCCGACGTGCTGCCCGCGATCGAGCGGCTCGGCGGCGCGCCGATCATCATCAAGATCCTCGAGGGCACGCAGGGCGTGGGCGTCA
>CAYQAD010000271.1:0-3678 GCA_964415125.1 uncultured Phycisphaeraceae bacterium
GATCGCGTGATCAGCTCGATCGCCTCGTCGTATCGGCCAAGGTCCGTCAGGCAGTCGCCGTAGTTGTTCTCGAAGATCGCCGTGTAGAAGTGCTGCTCGCCCAGCACCTCGGCCGATCCGCGCGCGGCGCTGCCCAGATGCTCGGCAGCCTCCTCCAGCCGACCCGTCCGCTGGAGCAGCATCCCGAGATTGTTCGCGCCCGACAGCGTCTCCGGCCGTGTGGGCCCCAGCACCTCGAGTCGCGTCGCGAGCACGTTGCGATACAGCGGCTCGGCGAGCTCATCGCGGCCGGTCTCCTCGTAGACGTACGCGAGGTTGTTCTGGGCGGTCAGCAGCGTGGGATGCTTCGGGCCGAAGGCCGCGGTGAGCCCGTCGATCGCCTCGGAAAGCAGCGCCTCGGCGCGCTCGAAGTCGCCGGCGCGGATCGCCGCATCGGCCATGTTGTTCATGGTGGTCAGCGTCGCGGGGTGCGATGTGCCCAGCACCGCGCGCCGCCCCTCGAGCGTGCGCTCGAAGAGAGTCTGGGCCTCCTCGATCCGGCCCATGAGTTGCAGCAACGCCGCCCGGTTGTTCATCGACGTGAGCGTGTCGGGGTGGAGCGCGCCGAACACGCGCGTCCGCCGCTCGAGCAGGTCGCGGTCGACCGCCTCGGCCTCCTCGAACCGGCGTAGGTCCTTCAGCGCCGTCGCGAGGTTGTTCCACGTTGTCATCGTTTGGATGTCGTCCGGCCCGAGCTGCGCCTCGATCGCCTCGGCCGATCGCCGCAGGGTCTCCTCGGCGCCCGCGAGGTCGCCCATCTCGAGCATGACCCGCCCGAGCGACGCCTCGGTCTTGAGTGTCTCGATGTGCTCGGGCCCCAGATGCTCACGCATCCGCGGCAGCACGTCGTCGATCTTCGCCCGCGCATCGGCGAGGCGCCCCATCCGCGCGTCGAGGTCGGCGAGGGCGTGCTGGGCCGCGAGCGTTTCCTCGTGCGTCGGCCCGAGGTGGATCGCGGTCAGCTCCGCGACGCGGTCGAACTCACGCTGCGCGCCGGGCCCGTCGGCGAGGTTCACGAGCACCTCGCCGAGCACGCCGCGCACGGTCATCTCGAGCTCGGGCTCGTCGGCAAGCGCGGTGCCGACGCGCTCCGAGGCTGTGGTGAACAGCTCGCGCACCGTCACGTCCTCGCCCTGCGCAACGGCAGGGTTGGCTGCGCCCAGCAGCTCCTTGACGAGGAAGTCGTTGATCGCCACGGCCTTTGCCTCGGCCTGCTGGGCGGCGATCGCCTGCCGGCTCGCGTGGATCGCCTGCCACACGGTGCCCGCCACGCCCAGCGCGAGCAGCAGTGCCGCCACCGCACCGGCTGCCACGAGCGGGCGGTTGCGCCGCGCGAACTTCCGCAGCTGATAGATCGTCGACGCCCGCCGGGCCTCGATCGGCTCGTTGCGCAGGTATCGGCCGAGCTCCTCGCCCAGCTCCGCGGCCGACTGGTACCGCCGATCGGGCTCTTTCTCGAGCGCCTTGGCGGCGATGGTCTCGAGATCGCCGCGCAGCGTCGTGTCGTGCGTGCCGAGCTTGGTCGGCTCGACCTGCCCGATGATCCGCGCCGCCTCCGCGATGCCGACCCGCCGCAGGTCGTGCGGCAGCTCGCCCGACAGCACCTCGAAGAGCATCACGCCAAGCGCGTACACGTCCGACCGCGTGTCGAGCGCCTCGGGATCAGCGGCGACCTGCTCGGGCGACATGTAGGGCACCGTGCCGACGAGCTGGCCCGCGGTCGTCTGGATCGTCGCCGACTGGATGTCCGCGTCGGTGGCGCGGGCCACGCCGAAGTCGAGGATCTTGGGCTGCCGAGCGCCGCTCTGATCGCTCGCGGGGTTCGTGACGATCACGTTGGCAGGCTTGAGGTCGCGGTGGATCACGCCCTTGGTGTGCGCGTGCTGGACCGCGTCGCAGATCTGCACCATCAGCTCGAGCCGAGAACGCAGCGAGGGCGACTCGCGCTCAATGAAGGCCGACAGCGTGGGCCCGTGCACCAGCTCCATCGCGAAGAAGGGCTGGGGCCCCGCGCCCGTGTCGGCCGTGCCCGCCTGGTAGACCTGCGCGATGCCCGGGTGCTGGAGCTTGCCCAGGATCTGCGACTCGTGGGCGAATCGCCGGAGGATGTCGGGCGTGGCGTACCCGGGGCGGACGACCTTGAGCGCGACCTCTCGGCGGGGGCTGTCCTGCTCGGCGCGGTAGACCACGCCCATGCCCCCCTGCCCGAGCACGCCCCGGATGCGAAAGGGGCCGATGCGATCGGGGTGCTGATCACCCGCGAAGATCGCGTCGCTGTCGCCGGGCACATCGGTGGGCGGGACCGTGCGCGCGCCGGCCGCTCGTCCAGCGCGGTTGCCGACATCCTCGACGGTGTCGTCCAGGGCGTCGACGTCCTCGAAGAGTCCGCCGCCACCACCACCACCACGGCCACCGCCGCTCGCGGGCTGGGCAAGTGTGTGGTCCTCGTCCCCGCGGAGGGGCTGATCGGGCTTGCTCGGGTCCTCGGGCACGACGGCCGAGGATACCTACCATCCGCACCGATCCAGACCGCCAAGCGCGGCGCGTCGCGGAAATCGGGCAAGACCGCGTCCGAGAAGCCCAGCCGACCCGTCCCGTAACACCACGACCCCCGTTTCTCGACTGCCCGCATCCCTCAGCGCCCACACGCTTCAACGCCCAGACCGCCCCGTCCCAGCACACATAGGAACCTCGCCATGGAAGCCGGCATCGTCGGACTGCCCAACGTGGGCAAGAGCACGCTCTTCAACGCACTCACCGCCGCGGGCGCGCTCTCGGCCAACTACCCCTTCGCGACGATCGAGCCCAACGTCGGCGTCGTGCCCATTCCCGACCCGCGCCTCAAGACCATCGAGAGCTTCATCCCGACGCAGAAAGTCATCCCCGCGTCGCTGCGGCTCGTCGACATCGCGGGCATCGTCAAGGGCGCCAGCGAGGGCGAGGGCCTTGGCAACAAGTTCCTCAGCCACATCCGCGAGGTCGACGCGATCTTGCAGGTGGTCCGCTGCTTCACCAAGGCGCCCGGCGGCGAGGACATCACCCACGTCGACGGCTCGGTCGATCCGATGCGCGATATCCAGACCATCGCCAACGAGCTGCTGCTCGCCGACATGCAGGTCGTCGAGACGGCGCTGCCCAAGGCCGAGCGCAACGCGCGGACCAAGACGCCCGAGGCGATCGCCCGCCTGAAAGTGCTCAAGGCCGTCGCCGAGGCGATCGAGGCCGAGACACCTCTGCGCACGCTCGAGTTCACCGATCGCGACGAGGCGCGGGCGCTGCGCGGGCTCGGGCTAATTACCGCCAAGCCGATTCTTTATGTCATGAACGTCGACGAGGACGATCCGAACGGGGAGTCGCCCGAGTGCCAGAAGGTGCGGGCCCACGCCGAGGCCGAGGGCTCGGGCGTGGTGCCGGTGTGCGCGAAGATCGAGAGCGAGCTCTCCGAGCTCGACGAGGACGAGAAGGCCGAGATGCTCGAGTCGATGGGCATGGACGAGCCCGCGCTCGGCAAGCTCGCCCGCACGGCCTACAGCCTGCTCGGGCTGCAGTCCTACTACACCGCGGGCGAAAAGGAGGTCCGCGCGTGGACCATCCCCGTGGGCGCGACCGCGCCGCAGGCCGCGGGCGTGATCCACACGG
>CAYQAD010000272.1:0-3063 GCA_964415125.1 uncultured Phycisphaeraceae bacterium
GCGCGCTCGAGCGTGATCCCGCCTCGCCCCGCCCGACGCGGACCACGGCGTGGGAGGGCGCGACGCGGGTGTATCGCTCGGCGGTGTGGGTCGCGGGCCCGGGTCAGGAATCGGCGCAGGCGACGGATGTGGCGCTCCCGCCGGTGGGGCTCGCGATCGTCGAGTGGCGCAGCGATGGCGCGATCGGTCTGCTGGCGGTCAACGCGTTGTATGTGGTGATCGCGGGCGTGCTGGTGCTCGGGCTCGCGACGGTGGTGTTCTACAGCATCATCCACCGGATCATTCTCTCGCCCGTGCGCACGCTGAAGGCGACGGCCCAGCGGGTGCGTGAGGGCGACCTGAGCACGCGGTCGGACATCCGCACGGGCGACGAGTTTGCCGAGCTTGCCGAGACCTTCAACCTGATGCTGGGCGAGTTGCAGACGAGCCAGGACCAGCTGCGATCGATCAACGCGGCGATGGACATGAAGCTCAGCGAGCTTGCCGAGTCGAACGTGGCGCTCTTTGAGGCGGCGAAGCTCAAGGGCGATTTCCTCGCGAGCGTGAGCCACGAGCTGCGGACGCCGCTCAACTCGATCATTGGGTTCGCGGAGCTGTTGCTCGAGATCGCGCAGGCGGACCGGGCCGAGTCGCCGGAGGACTCGGCGGTGCAGAAGCGTGAGCGGTTCTTGCGGAACATCGTGGACGCGGGCAAGAGCTTGTTGTCGATGATCGAGTCGCTGCTGGAGATGGCGAAGATCGAGGCGGGGCGTGTGGATATCGAGGTGGAGCGTGTCGATGTGGCGGTGGCGTGCGAGCCGTTGCTCGGGCTGATCCATCCGCTGGCGCATCGCAAGGGCATCTCGGTCAGTCTGGATCTTGCGCCGGCGCTGCCGAAGATCGAGACGGACGTGAAGAAGTTCCAGCAGGTGCTCTTTAACTTCCTGAGCAACGCGGTGAAGTTCACCGATTCGATGGAGAAGACGGGTCGGCCCGGCTTGGTCGTGCTTCGGGCCGAGCACCTGCCCGAGAGCGGCACGCAGCCGGCGCGGGTTCGGCTGAGCGTGATCGACACGGGGCCGGGCATCGCGAAGGAAGAGCAGGACGCGATCTTCGAGAAGTTCCGCCAGCTCGATGGCGGGCACACGCGCGAGCAAGGCGGGACGGGGCTTGGCTTGTCGATCTCGCGGGAGCTGGCGAAGCTGATCCAGGGGGAGATCCAGGTGGTGTCCGACGTGGGGCGGGGCTCGATGTTCAGCCTGGTGGTGCCGGTCGATCTGGATCGGCAATCGGCGGAGGAGGCGAAGCTCGAGGCGGCGTTCCGCGGGACGCTCACGGGGCGTCGCGGCTGGGCGGGGCGTGACGTGATGTCGCGCTAGCTGGCGAGGGTGACGGCTCGCTCGTAGTGGCGGAGGCTCGGCTGGTCGCTTGCGCGCCACTCGACGGCGACGACGTCGATGCGCACGGGGCCGACCCATCGGCGCTTGCGGGCGACGGCGCGGGCAACGGCGACGAGCTTGGCGCGCTTCCTCGCCGTGATCGCGTCCTCGGGGCGACGCGGGTCGTCCGTGGCGAGCACGCGGGCTTTGACCTCGACGATGACGAGGGTCTTGCGGTCCTTGGTCGCGAAGACGAGGTCGGCCTCGCCCGGGGCGACGTGCATGTTGCGGGCGATGAGCTTCATGCCCGCGCGGCGGAGGTGCTGGCGGGCGAGGCGCTCGCCCTGGTGCCAGGCCTCGGCGGGCGAGGTGGGTGTGGCGGGTGGTGTGGGTTGGCGGCCGAGGCGCGCGAGGAGCCGGCGCATGTGGCCCTAGCGCCGGCGTGCGACGGGGTTGTAGTACCAGCTCTCGGCGATGCGGGTGAGGCGCTCGGTCATGACGCCCACGCTGGTGAAGCTCGCGCGCTCTTTGAGGCGCTCGATGTAGGCGTCCTTGGCTTGGGCTTCGCGCTGGCTGCGGAGTGTGCGCTCGATGCCGTACTGCACGTCGTAGAGCGGGTTGCTGATGCGGTCGATCTTCTCGAGCATCAGCCAGGCGGTGTTCTTGCCCTCGTTGAAGGTGATCGCCTCGGAGTGCTCGCCCGGGCTGAGCTTGTGCAGCGCGTTGTTGAGCTCCTCGATGCGGAAGACGGCGGCGGTCTCGAAGGGGTCTTTGAACTGGTACTCGCCGAGCCCGCCCTCGTCGCGGTTGATGCGGTTGAGCTTGCTGGCGGCGACGTCGGCGAATGGTGTGCCGGCGTTGAGCTGGCGCTGGACCTCGGCGACGTCTTCGGCGTTGCCGCCGGTGACCATGATGAGGCGGATGTGTGCGACGGGGTCTGGGTTGTAGAGGTCGTAGAGCTTGTCGTAGGTGAGCTGGACGTCGCGCCAGGGGACGTAGACGCGGTCGGTGACTTTCCGGCGGAGCTCGTTTGCGATGAGGACCTGTTCTTCCTGGCGTCGGATGAACTCGTCGAGGTCGCCGCCGTCGGTCGCTTCGGCGATTCGGCGGTTGGCGAGGGTTCGGCTGCCGCTGTTGAGGCGGATCTGCTCGTCGCGCATGTTCTCGAGGAAGGCGCGGAGTCCGACGCGTTGCTCGGGGGTCAGGCCGGCGAGGGCCTCTGCTTTGAGCAGCTCGTCCTCGACGATGGTGTTGAGGGCGCGCTGGATCTCCTGGGCGGTCTCGGCGAGCCATTCGTCGCGGGGCTGGTCGGCGGCGCGGCGCTTGAGGCGGGCGGCTTTGTCGGCGAAGAAGCGTGAGGCGAAGATCGGCCGGCCGTTGACGTCGCCGACTTTGGCATCCATGAGCACGGGGGGCTCGATGGGGTCGGGGGTGGTGTCGTCGCGGAGGGTGGGGCGGCCCGGGGTGACGGCGATGTCGACGACGCCCTCGCGTGCGGCGACGGGGCCGGTGGTCGCGATGGTCGGCACGCCCGGGGCGGTTTGGGCGGCGAACGAGCCGTCGGCCCGGCGCGGGCGGAGCTCCTGGGTGTTGTCGACGGCGGGGCTCGCGAAGTCGCGGGAGGCGAGCTGTTGGGGCGGGGCGGCGTCGTCCGAGCTGCTGCAGGCGGTGAGCGATGCCGAGTCGGCGTTTGACTATGCCTCGG
>CAYQAD010000272.1:3073-3677 GCA_964415125.1 uncultured Phycisphaeraceae bacterium
CGGGGGTGCGGGCGGGGGCCGCGAGCGCGAGGTGGGCGGCCTTGGCTTTCGCGGCGGCGGGCGCGTGTGGGGCGCGGGTGGGGTGTGGCATTGAGACACGATATCTATGGGGGCGGGGGTGTGTTGTAACCCCAGTGCTGGCAGGGCGATCGCCTAGAGTGCGGGGTACCGGAGCGACGCGACGCGGCTGGCAGGGCCGCCTTGATGAAGGGAGCCCCCGATGGCTGACGGCGACGAGCGGAAATTGATCATCGACGACGATTGGAAGAGCCAGGCGCAGGCGGAGAAGCAGAAGCTCGCCGACGCCGAGGCCGCCAAGGCCGCGGACGCCGGTGCGGGCGGCGGGGGCCCGGAGGGGGCGATCGAGCCGAGCTTCGATGAGCTCGTGAAGATGCTCGCGACGCAGGCGCTGATGTACCTGGGCGCGGTGCCGGACCCGCAGACGGGCAAGGCGATGGTCGCGCCGGAGTACGCGAAGCTGCACATCGATCTGCTGGGCGTGCTCGAGGAGAAGACCAAGGGCAACCTGACAGAGGACGAGGAGAAGCTGCTGACGAGCATCGGGCACGAGCTTCGGCTGCAGTTTGTCGAGATCTCGAAGGCG
>CAYQAD010000273.1:0-3668 GCA_964415125.1 uncultured Phycisphaeraceae bacterium
ATCACCAGCCCCGACACGTCCATCATCGTCGCCACCAGCGGGCTCGAGATCGACGCCGGGTCGGCCCCGATCTTCTCAAGCAGCAGCGGCAGCAGCGCCCCCAGCAGCACCGCCCACACCGCGATCCCGAGCACGCTCACGCCGACCGTCAGCGCGACCCAAAGGTCCGCGTCCGGCCCGACCGTGGGCGTGAGCTCCCACACCAGCACGCTCGCCGCGCCCACAAGCCCAAGCCCGAGCCCGAGCCCGATGCCGGTGAACAACTCCTTGCGCACCACACGCCACCAATCGCCCGGCGTCAGCTCGCCCAGCGCCAGCGCGCGAATCAGCAGCGACGCGGTCTGCGTCCCGGTGTTCCCACCGCTGGCGACGATCAGCGGAATAAACAGGATCAGGATCTCAGCCGCCGCGAGCTTCTCCTCGAACGCGCCGAGCACACCGATGGTCAGCGACTGCGCCGCGAGCAGGATCAGCAGCACGCTGCCACGCTTGCGGAGCATCTCCCAGAGGCGCGTTGCCATGTACGACTTCTCGAGCCGTTCCATACCCGCGAGCTTCTGGAAGTCTTCTTCCGCTTCCTCGGCCGCGACGTCCGCGACGTCGTCGAAGGTCAGGATGCCCAGCAGCACGCCCTCGTCGTCGACCACCGGCAGGGCCGTGCGGTCGTACTTGGCAAAGTCGCGGACCGCCTGCTCCTGGTCATCGTGGGCGTGCAGCGCGACGAACCGGTCGTCCATCAGGCTCTCGATGGTCGTTTCGGGCGGGGCGAGCAGGATCGAGCGCAGGCGGATGTCGTCGACCAGCCGCCCGGCCGAGTCGATCACGTACACCCAGTTGACCGTCTCGGCGTCGCGGCCCCAGTGGCGGATGTGATTCAGCGCCCGCTCGGCCGTCCAGTCCGGGCGGAGCCGCACGTAGTCGGGCGTGAGCAGCCGGCCCACGCTCTCCTGCGGGTAGTTCAGGATCTCCTGCGTCTCGCGCCGGTTCGCCGGGCTCATCGCGTTGAGCAGCCGCGTCGTCACCGACGCGGGCAGTTCCTCGATCAGCCCCGCCCGGTCGTCGGGGTCCATCGCCTCGACCACCCGCACCGCCTCGGCGCCGAGCTCGTGGATCAACGCGCTCTGCGTGTCGGTCTCCATGTAGCTGAACACGTCCGCCGCCTCGGCACGAGGCAGGAACCGAAACGCCACCGCCGCGTCCGTCGCGTCGAACGTGCTCAGCAACTCGGCCACGTCCGCCCGATCGAGCTGACGCAGCGCCGCGCGCAGCTCGCCAAGCCGGCGCTCGCGGACAAGCTCGAGGACCTCGGGTGTGAGCAGTTCGACCGTGGGGTTCACAGCCGCATCAAACCCGACCCGACCCCAAAGGGCAAACCCGACGCAAACCTATCGCACCCCACCAGTCACACCCGCCAGTCACGCCCACCAGTCACGCCCACCAGTCATGGCTCCACGCGCACCACCGTCCGACCGGTGCGAGCCTCGCCCCAACGGTCCGTCCAGCGCACCTCGACCACGCGCCCGCCCTCGGGCATGTCCGTCGGCAGGTCGGCCACCCAGATGTGCTCGCTCGGCCTGGGCGACGGCAGGTCGCGGCCGAGCACCGCGCCCGTGCCCGCCTCGATCTCCTTCATCGCCGCGAAGTAGGGGTCTATGCGCACGTCCCATCGCATCGGCCGCCACTGGCCGCCGTCAACGCGCATCTGCACGCGGTCGTCGGCGCCCGCGAACCACACGTTCGCCACCACCTCGCCGCCCTCGCCCGGCCGAAGGGCGACCGGCGCGTGCAGATGCATCGCCGCGTCGCTCGGCCGGCCCGCCGCGTGGAACGACATGCGGTACCCCGACGCGTCGACATCCAGCGCCGTCCAGCCGATCGGTGCGCCGCATCGCATCATCGCGTGCGGCACGCCGTACTCGTCCGGCGCCCCCGACCACCACGACCCGCACGCCGTGCCCGCGACGAGCGAGTGGTGCTCGTCCGCACCGGTCCAGCCGGCCTCCTCGCCGAGGAACACATGCCGCTGCTGGTGCCAGTGCGCACTGAGCGACACCCGCGCCTCGTGCTCGCCGAGCACGCCCAGAAACTCCTCGAGATCCGAGAGCTCCTGGATCGGGATGTGCACCGCCACCACGATCGGCGTGCCCGGCTCCTGCCGGGCGAGCGTCGCCCGCAGGAACGCCATGCTCCGCTCGCCGATCCGCGCCCAGTACCCGCGCTCGCGCGACTCGCCCAGGTACAGCACGTTGTCGATCACGACCACATGCGCGGGCCCGAAGTCAAACGAGTACGTCGCTGGCCCGTACACCCGCTCCCACGTCTCGTCGCTCAGCTCATCGGTCTCGACATCGAAGTTCAGGTCGTGGTTGCCGTGCACGTTGTAGATCGGCACACCCAGTGCGCCCATCACGCGGTCGTACTCGTCGTACAGGTCGAGGTCGTCGAACATGATGTCGCCGAGCGCCAGCACCGCGTCGAAGCGATCGTCGCCAGCCTGCGCCGCGAGCATCGTCTCCACGACATCGCGCTGCATGTACCCGATCTCTCGCTCGTTGCGCACCTGCGGATCGCCCAGCACCGCGAAACGCACCCGTGCCGGCTCCTCGACGCGTCGAAGGCCGAAGTCGATCGACGCGGGCATCGGCCCCGTTGGCGCCACGCCCGCGAACTCAAGCCCCGCCGGGCTGCCCGCCGGCTTGTGCACATAGCTGAACCTCGGTACGCGGTTCGCATCGGTCGGCACGCGATACCCACGCGGCTGGATCACGAAGATCACCGCCTCATCACCAACCTCGAGCGACCACGCCCCGTCCACACCGGTCTCCACGATCCGCTCGCCGTCGGACACGCCCACGCCCGAAACGCCCGGCTCGCCCGCGTCCCGCACGCCGTTGGCGTTGAGATCCTCGTAGACCACGCCGCGGGCGATCTCCGCCGACGCAGCACCGGCCGGCAGGGCGAGCCCCGCGAGCAGTCCGACAACAACGCATGAACATGTCCGCATGGCTCGGGCCTCCTCCGTCGGGCGTTGAGCCTAACCCGACGCGGCTCGCCGATGCCGTTGGCGGGCATGAAGAGTCTGTGACGGCCGTGCACCGCGCAATCCCCCACCGGACGGCATCCACGCGGCGGGGTCGCCCGAAGCCCATCCCATGAACGCTCACGCCAACCGCCTCCGCCGCGCCGCTGTCCTCTCGGCCTCGATCGTGGGCCTTGCCGCCCTTCCGGGTCCCGCCCAGTCTGCAGCCGCAGCCTCAGGGCCCACGATCGAGGTCGAAGAAGGCGGCCCGCACGCCAGCGCGACGCCGCCCGTGCGCGTGGCCGGCGACGTGCCCGCTCCCATCTACTTCAAGGACGCGGGCTGGCGCTTCGACGACATGGCAATCCCCACACCCCTGCCCGTGGGCTACCCCGCCCCCACGCCGCCGGGCGCCTTCGAGATCAAGCACTACCCCAGCGTCCGCCGCGCCGAGGTCTCCGGCGAGTCGAGCCCGCGCATGGCGAGCATGCAGGGCTTCTGGCCCCTCTTCCAGCACATCAGCCGAAACGACATCGCGATGACCGCGCCGGTCGAGATGGACTACGCGCCCGCGGAAGAGGGCGCCGACCAGCGCCCCGCGTGGACCATGTCCTTCCTCTACTACGAGCAAGACCTCGGCCCCACCGGC
>CAYQAD010000274.1:0-3635 GCA_964415125.1 uncultured Phycisphaeraceae bacterium
CGCCACTTGCGACCGTCCGCCGCGTCGCGCTCCACGCGCCGGTACAGCGTGTCGCGCTCGACCGGCTCGTACCCCGCGTCCGCGATCGCCTTGCGCAGATCACCCACGGTCGTCTCCTGGTGCGTGCTCGCGCCGCCGACCTTCGTGATGTCGTACCACACCACCGTGCCGTCGATGTCGTCGGCCCCCGCCTGCATCATGAACTGGCTCATCGGCAGCGTCTGCATGATCCAGAACGCCTTCACGTGCGGGAAGTTGTCGAGCATCAGCCGCGCAATCGCAAGCGTCCGCAGATTCTCGAGCCCGCTCGGCCCGGGCAGGTGCTCGAGCTCGCTCCCATCCGGGAAGAAGGGCAGCGGGATGATCGTCTGGAAGTATCCACCCCGCTCGCTCATCGCAGGCGTCGGCTGATCGACGCCCTGACGCGTCAGCGTGATCACGGGCGACTCGATCTCGTCGGTCGCGGCAAGACCCTTCGCAACAAACCCATCGACACCCGCGTACCCAAGCCGATCCAGCGCCTGGTCCTGCGCACGCCGCAGGATCTCCATGTGCACGAGACGCTCGCGCCGCTGATCGATGTGCCCATACAGAATCGTCGCGTTCGAGTTCAGCCCGAGCTCGTGCGCCACGGTGTGCACGTCGAGCCACTCGTCCGAGCGGATCTTGCCCTTGTACGCGGTGTCGTGCACGCGGTCGTCGAAGACCTCCGCCCCGCCGCCCGGCAATGAGCCGAGCCCCGCCTCCTTGAGCTCCGCCAGGATCGACCGGATCCCCGCCTTGCGATCCGCCCGCTTGTAGCGCTTCGCGATCTTCGCCAGGTGCACGAGCTCCACGGCCGTGAACGCCTTGACGTGCAGCGTCGGCGCGACCTCGCGGATCGCGCGGATCATGTCCGGGTAGTAGTCCCACGGCAGGTACGGGTGCAGCCCGCCGACGATGTGCATCTCCGTCGCGCCCTTGTCGACCGCGTCGACCGCCTGCTCGCGGATGTAATCGAGGTCGCGCGTGTACGCGCCATCGTCGCCCTTCTTGCGATAGAACTCGCAGAACTTGCACGACAGCGCGCACACGTTCGAGTAGTTCAGGTGCCGATTGATGTTGTAGTAGCCCACGCCCGGGTGCAGCCGATCGCGCAGGGTCTGGGCCATGCCGATGACCGAGTAGATGTCGCGCGTGGTGTAGAGCACCTCGCCATCGTCGAGCGTGAGGCGCTCGCCCCGCTCGACCTTCGCAGCGATCGGCGCGAGGGCCGGGTCGCGGAAGGCGGCCGGGTCGGCAGGCCCCGGCTGGGCGTGATTGGGCTGGGTTGGTGCGGCGGTAATCATGGCATTCCCCGGAGCGGGCGGCCCATCCCGGGCACCGCCCGGCACGCCGCCGAAAAGCACTTCGTCGGGCACCCCCGACAAAGTTTCAATGATTTCTGAAAGTATCGCCGGCCCGCCCCGCCGAGTCCAGCGCGGGGCGTTGATATCTGCCGATCGCCAGCCTCTCGATGCGAGCGCGGCCCGATCGGCCCACACCAGAATCCTGGCAAGTCTTTGCAAACGCCGCTTGAACGACCATTCCAACTCGCTAGATTGAACGATCAATCAACAGGAGCGCTCCCCCTGCCCCGCGAGACCCAAGACAAGATCCTCGACGCGGCGATGCGCCTGTTCCTCGAGCAGGGGTTCCACGCCACCGGCATCTCGACCATCCTCCGCGAGGCGGGCGTCCACGCGGGCAGCCTCTACCACGCCTTCCCGAACAAAGAAGCCCTCCTGATCGCGGTGCTCAAACGCTACCAGGACATGCTCCGCCCGATCGTCATGGACCCCGTCGAGGCCGCCGAGCCCGACCCGATCGAGCGCATCTTCACGCTCCTCGCGTGGTACCGCGCGAACATGGAAGCCACCGGCTGCCGGCTCGGCTGCCCCATCGGCAACCTCGCGCTCGAGGTCAGCGACACCTACCCCGACGTCCGCCCGGAG
The DNA here is from genome assembly GCA_964415125.1 of uncultured Phycisphaeraceae bacterium. Lineage (GTDB taxonomy): Bacteria > Planctomycetota > Phycisphaerae > Phycisphaerales > UBA1924 > CAYQAD01. The sequence goes on from CAYQAD010000274.1 coordinate 1,974, forward strand.
ATCGATCGCAACTTCGAGAACTGGGCCCTCGCGATCGAGGGGTGGCTCGACGAGGCCGCAGATCGTCTCCCCATCGATTGCGACCGCCGCGCGCTGTCGCGTTTCGTGCTCACCGTCATGGAGGGCGGCCTGATGCAGGCCCGCACCCACGCGAGCCTCGATCCCTTCGACGCCTCGGTCGCACAACTCCGCGCGTACATCGACGCGCTCACCACCCAGGCCGCAGATCGCGGCAAGAGAGGACCATCCCAATGAACGCCATCCGCACCCGCCGCAACTCCATCATCACCGCCGCCGCATTCACACTTACATGCGCTGTTGGTACCGTCGCAGCCCCCGCCGCCAACACCACCGCGAGCGACGATGCCACGACAAATGATCGCGCAGCGCCCGCGCTCGCCGACCGCTTTGGTGCGATCGCGCCGCTGGTCGGCTATGAGTGGACCATCGACACGCAGTGGACCGACGGCACCGCGCTCCGCGCTCGAAACCAGTACCGCGTCGGGCTCAACGGCCAGTTCGTCGTCGCCGACCTCTTCACCAGCGACGCAGGACGCGAGGAGTACCACCGCTATCACACCGTCTTCGTGATCGATCCGGGCACCGGCGAGCTCAAGGCGCACGGGTTCACCTTCGATGGCACCGCCTCCGTTGTTGGCTTCGAGATCAAGGCCTCCGACGACGGCGACACGGTCCTCGAAGCCATCACCGACAACCCCGGCGGTCGGCTCCGGCAGTCCATCGAGCTCGAGGGCGAACGCTACATCTGGAACGTCTGGTTCCAGCCGGCGGGCAGCGACGACTGGATGCCCATGATGGTCGACGGCGTCTGGAACCGCGGCAAGAAGCTCTAGCCGCCGCGGACCGCGTCGCGGAGGCGTTGCAGCACGCCAGGGGCTCGCAATCCCCATGTTTGCAATTTGAACGGTGCCCGCCGAGGGTGCTTCGATTGCGTTGCGCAACGCTGCCACATCGGCAGGATGACTCCCGGGCCGCGCCGCTCTCGGCTCGCACGCCCCGCCGGAGGCCCGCCCAGAGCCGCTAAAACCGCCCTTTAACCCGTGCCAGACCGCGTGCACGAGTCTGGCACCACCCTTGCAACCCCGTGCTCCGAGGCACCGCGCCCACGCCAGCCGCGGCGCACCAGGAAGGAACACGCAATGTCGAAAATCATCGGAATCGATCTCGGCACGACCAACTCCGTCGTGGCCGTCATGGAGGGCGATCAGCCCAAGGTGCTCATCAACTCCTCCGGCAACCGCACGACCCCATCGGTTGTCGCTTTCACCGACAAGGGCGAGCGCCTTGTCGGCCAGCCGGCCAAGCACCAGCAGGTCACCAACCCCAAGAACACCATCTACTCCATCAAGCGCTTCATGGGCCGCCGCCACAGCGAGGTCGCCGACGAAGAAAAGCTGATCCCCTACGGCATCACCGGCGGCGATGGCGAGTTCGTCTCCGTCAGCGCCCGCGACAAGACCTACACCCCCCAGGAGATCTCAGCCTTCACGCTCCAGGAGCTCAAGAAGGTCGCCGAGGACTACCTGGGCGAGTCCGTTGAGCGCGCGGTCATCACCGTGCCCGCCTACTTCAACGACTCCCAGCGCCAGGCGACCAAGGACGCCGGCGAGATCGCGGGCCTCAAGGTCGAGCGCATCATCA
>CAYQAD010000275.1:0-1487 GCA_964415125.1 uncultured Phycisphaeraceae bacterium
CGGGGTCTTCGTCTTCTTTGGTGACGCGGACCTCGACGGCCTGGCCGTCGAGCAGGCCCTGCCGATAGAGGGCGGCGAAGGCGGCGCTTGCGGAGGTGATGACCTGGTCGCCGATGCGGTCGATGCGTGCGCCGGTGGTGAAGCCGGCGGCGGCGGCGACGGAGCCCGGGCTGACGAATGCGACGACGGGGGCGGCGTTGTTGTCCTCGTCTCGGATGGCCATGCCGAGCTGCATCTGGATGCGGCCGACGGCTTGGCTGAGGAGGATTTCGTCGGGCATCTGGCCGAGTGTGACGTCGAGGGCGACGGTGTTGCGATCGCGGAGGACCTTGACGGGGATGGTGGTGCCGGGGGGCGTGGTGGAGACGATGGCGCGGAGGACGTCGGATGAGGTGAGGGGCTGATCGGCGATCTCGGTCATGACGTCGCCCGCGCGGAGTCCTGCGGTGGCGGCGGGGCCTCCGGGGGAGACCTGCGAGACGCGGACGCCTGCGCCGATGAACCGGCCGTCGAACTCGACGGGCTCGCGGCCGACGGACATGGAGATGCCGAGGAATCCGCGCTCGATGGCGCCGTCTTCGATGAGCTGGGTGACGACGGACTCGATGGTGGCGAGCGGGATGGCGAAGGAGATGCCGGCGGACTGGCCCTCGATGGTGCCGTCGTTGTCGCGGCCGGTGGCGATTGCGACGTTCATGCCGATGAGCTCGCCTCGGGTGTTGACGAGGGGCCCGCCGGAGTTGCCGGGGTTTACGGCGGCGTCGGTCTGGATGAAGTTGGTGTAGCCGCCGAACTCGAGGGCGGAGTTTGGCGATCGGCCGAGTCCTGAGATGATGCCCTCGGACATGGAGAAGCGGAAGCCGAAGGGCGAGCCGAAGGCAAAGGCCTTGTCGCCCTGGTAGACGCGTTGGTCGGTGGCGCGGGCGATGGGGATGAGTCGGGAGGCGCCGGAGACTTTGAGGACGGCGATGTCGGTGAAGGGATCGGTGCCGACGAGCTCGGCTTCGGTGATGCGTCCGTCGAAGAAGGAGACGCGGATGGAGCGTGCGCCGCGGACGACGTGGGCGTTGGTGACGATGTGCCCTTGGTCGTCGAAGACCCAGCCGGAGCCGGTGGCGCCGGAGCGTCGCTGCCCGGCGTCGATGTGGACGACGGAGGGCTCGACGGCTTGTGCGACGGCGCGGGTGGCGCGGGAGATGCGATCGAGGATGTCGTCGCCGGCGAGGGTCTGCTTGGCGAGCTCGATGCGTGCGGTGGTCTGCGCGGTATGGAGGCGCGAGACGACGGCGGGGAGGGCGGTGACCGCGGCGAGGGCGGCGATGAGGACGACGAGTGCGGGGCCGGTGGAGACGAGCTTGCGCATGGGTGTGTTGCTCCGTGGGCGTTGGCGTTTGCCTGTGGGTATCTGCCTGCGTGTTGGGTGCAACGTCGGACTGGTTGCGTTATGTCTCGGTTGGACGTGATCCGGGCGGGTTGGTTTCGCCGGG
>CAYQAD010000275.1:1587-3624 GCA_964415125.1 uncultured Phycisphaeraceae bacterium
CGGTTGCGGAAGAGATCGGCTTGCTCGGCGGGCATGGTGTAGGCCTGGCCTCCGATGTTGCGCTGTTTGACGCGGGTTGCCCAGGTTTGGCTGGCGGCTTGGATCTGGGCCCCTAGGTCGCCTGCGGGCTCTGCGAAGCGGGGGGGGGCGTCTGTGAGGCCCAGGAGGTCGTTGACGACGAGGATCTGGCCGTGGGCGGCGGTGCCGGCGCCGATGCCGATGATGGGGATGCGTGTGCGCGTCAGCAACGCCTCGGTCACGAGGGGGGGAACGGCCTCGATGAGGAGCATGGTGGCGCCGGCGGCTTCGAGTGCGAGGGCGTCTTTGATGATGTCGATGGCGGCGTCGGCGGATCGCCCGGCGGAGGTGTAGCCGCTGGTGAGGGCGGCGCGCTGGGGGAGTGAGCCGACGTGCGCGCAGACGGGGATGCCGGCGCGGGTGATGCGTGCGACGGTGGAGGCGAAGGAGGCGTCGGCCTCGAGCTTGACGATGTCGGCGCGGGCTTCGCGGATGTAGCGGGTGGCGTTGCGGACGGCTTGCTGGTCGGACTCGTGGTACGAGCCGAAAGGCAGGTCGGCCATGATGACGGTGTTGGGTGCGCCGCGTTTGACGGCGGCAGTGAGTGCGATGGAGACGTCGAGGGGCATCTCGGCGGTGCGCGGCAGGCCGAGGATGACTTCGGCGGCGGAGTCGCCGGCGAGGATGCAGTGGACGCCGCCGCGTTCGAGCCAGCGGGCGGTGGTGGCGTCGTAGGCGGCGAGGCAGGCGAAGGGCGTGCCCTCGCGTGCCATGCGTGCGAGTGATTTGAGGGTGACGGGCGAGCGGGTGGAGGTCGCGTCGCGCGTGTCGCCGGGCGATTTGGGTTCGGAGAGGGACATGGAGGGGAGTATATGAGGGGGTGGCGCGTGCTCCGAGGGCGAGGAAGGTTCGTCCCACCGCTCACGCGGCGGATTGGATTGGTCTTGGCTTCGCCCCACCGCTTGTGCGGCGGGCTCGCGGGAAGCTGGGCCGGCTAGCATCGCGGCGATGCCAGTGCTTGCGGCGGTGAATGTGGAGGTGGCGTACGGCGAGGATGTGATCCTCGATGGGGTGTCGCTGACGATCGAGGCGGGCGAGCGGATCGGGATTGTCGGGCGGAACGGGGAGGGCAAGAGCACGCTGGTCAAGGCGATGGCGGGCGTGCTGGGGTGCGACAAGGGGCGGATCGAGCGGTCGAAGACGACGCGGGTGGGGTATCTGGCGCAGAACCCGGACCTGGACCCGGACGAGACGGTGCGCGGGGCGGCGGAGGGGGCGTTCGGCGCGTTGCACGAGGTGCAGCGGCGGCTCGAGGCGGTGTTCGAGAAGATGGGCGATGCGGAGGGCGGCGAGCTCGAGAAGCTGATGGCGCAGCAGGAGCGCTTGGAGAAGCAGGTTGAGGCGCTGGGCGGGTATGCGGTTGGGCACAAGATCGACGCGACGCTGCACGGGCTTGGGTTTGTTGATGCGCAGTTCGGGCTGAAGGTTGGTGTGCTCAGCGGCGGGCAGCGGGCGCGGCTTGGGCTTGCGCGGCTGTTGCTCGAGCAGCCGGATGTGTTGCTCATGGACGAGCCGACGAACCACCTTGATATTGATGGTCGGCGGTGGCTTGAGACGTTTCTGCGGGATGAGTACCAGGGCGCGGTGGTGCTGATCTCGCACGACCGGTACCTGCTCGATGCGGTGGTGAACCGGATCGTGGAGGTGGAGTACGGCGGGCTGATTGATTATCCGGGGAACTACGCGGCGTTCCGCGAGCTCCGGGCGGAGCGGCGGCTTGCGCAGCATCGCGCGTGGGAGAAGCAGCAGACGGCGTTCAAGCGCGAGGAGGCGTTCATCCGCAAGTACAAGGCGGGGCAGCGGGCCAAGCAGGCGCAGGGTCGGCTGAGCCGATTGGAGCGGGCGAAGAGCGTTGGGCTTGAGCGGCCGATGGAGTTCGCGTCGCTTCGGTTGAGCTTGCCGAAGGCGGAGCGGACGGGGGATGTGGTCGCGTCGGTGCGGGGGGTGTCGAAGGCGTAC
>CAYQAD010000276.1:0-3613 GCA_964415125.1 uncultured Phycisphaeraceae bacterium
CGGTCGTGCTCGCGGTCGTCGGGGCGATCGCGGCGGGGGCATTTGCCGTCTGGATTCGCGTGCGCGACGAACCACGCGAGATCGGCGCGCTCTCCATCGGCGCGGCCCTCTGCATGATCATCGTCTACCACCGCGCCTACGACGCCTCGGTGCTGATCCTGCCTATGGCCTGGTGCATCCAAAGGCTGCTCGCGCCGGTGGGCTCGCCGCGGGGCCAGCTCGCCGCCGCGGTCTCGCTCGCGCTGGTGCTCGTCTACGCCGTGCCCGGCCCCGCGACCCTCGGCTGGCTCGAGCGCACGGGCCGCGTGCCCGACGCGATCGCCTCGACCTGGCTCTGGAACAACGTGCTGCTGATCCACCACGCGTGGGTCATGCCGCTGCTCGCCTGCGCGCTTGTGTGGTGCCTCTCGGGGAACCGTCCGCGTCGGGGCCGCGTGCCGATGGGCTGAGGGGCATCATGCCCGCGCCGCGTGAGGTCCGTAGACTCTCGCTCTGCAAGGGAGGCCGCATGGGTGCGCTCGTTGGAATCGTCATGGGCTCGCGCTCGGACTGGGAGACGATGCGCCGCGCTGCCGAGACGCTCGCCGATCTGGGTGTCGAGGCCGAGACGCGCGTCGTCTCGGCCCACCGCACGCCCGACCTGCTGATGGAGTACGCCGCCTCGGCCCGCGATCGCGGGCTTGAGGTCATCATCGCCGGCGCCGGCGGCGCCGCGCACCTGCCCGGCATGATCGCCGCCAAGACCACGCTGCCCGTGCTGGGTGTGCCCGTGCGCTCCAAGGCGCTCTCGGGGATGGACTCGCTGCTCTCGATCGCGCAGATGCCCGCGGGCGTGCCGGTGGGCACGCTGGCGATCGGCGAGGCCGGCGCGGTCAACGCCGCGATTCTCGCCGTATCGATCGTCGCAAGCGCCCACCCCGAGCATCGCGCCGCGCTCGACGCGATGCGGCAGGCCCAGACCGAGCGCGTGCTTGCCGACCCCGATCCGAGCGTGCCCCGGCCGGGTGAAGCCGGTGCCTGACGCGAGCGCAACGCCCGCCCGCGTCATCGGCGTGCTGGGCGCGGGCCAGCTCGGCCGAATGCTCGCGCTGGCCGGCATCCCGCTCGGGCTCGAGTTCGTCTTTCTGACCGACCGCGACGACGACTGCGCCGCAGCGCTTGGGGACACGATCGTCGCCCCGTACACCGACGAGAAGGCCCTGCTCGACCTCGCCTCGCGGTGCGACGCGATCACCTTCGAGTTCGAGAACGTGCCCGCGGGCTCGGTGCGGTTTCTCGCCGAGCGCGTGCCGGTTCGCCCCGGCGCCTCGCTGCTGGAGGTCGCCCAGGACCGCATCGATGAGAAGCGCATGCTTGTGGACGCGGGCGTCGCAACGCCCGCCTTCGCGGCGGTGGACTCGCTCGACGCCCTGCACGCCGCGGTCGACGCGGTGGGCCTGCCCGCGGTGATCAAGACGCGCCGCTTCGGCTACGACGGCAAGGGCCAGCGTGTCCTGCGCTCGCGCGACGACATCCAGGCCGCGTGGGACGAGCTCGGGTCGTACCCGCTCATCGCCGAGGCGCTGGTGCCCTTTGTGCGCGAGCTCTCGGTGATCGCCGTGCGCAGCATCGAGGGCGAGGTCCGCGTCTATCCGCTCGCCGAGAACCACCACGCCGGCGGCATCCTGCGACGATCCGTCGTCCCCGCGCCAAACCTCGACGGCGACGTGCGCGCCGAGGCCCACGCGATCGTCCGCCGCATCATGGAACGCCACGACTACGTCGGGGTCCTCACCGTCGAGCTCTTCGAGTTCGGTCAGCAGGACGCCCAAGCGGACGGCACCGCCCGCCCGAGACTCATGGCAAACGAGATCGCCCCGCGCGTGCACAACTCGGGGCACTGGTCGATCGACGGGGCCGTGACGGGGCAATTTGAGAACCACGTCCGGGCGGTCGCCGGCCTGCCCTTGGGCGAGTGCTCGGCCCGGTGCGCGTGCGTGATGGAGAACGTCATCGGCGAGCCGCCGGACGTCCGGGCCGTGCTCGCCGAGCCGAACGCCAAGCTCCACATGTACGGCAAATCGCCCCGCGACGGGCGAAAACTGGGGCACATCACGCGATTCGACGGCGTCGCCCCCGCGTCCCTGTGACAGTGCCGTGATGAAGGGGGCCCGCACCGCAACGGTCGCGTGCAGCCGACGGCGTGCCGCTCGGTAGACTTGGCGGTCCGTGATCGAGCTCGCGCCCGAGGGGTGTCGTGCCCGTCTTTGTTTTTGGGTTCCAGCCCTCGTGGCGTCCGGCATCGGGCGACCGCCGAGGGCCGTGTTTGCCGGAGCGTCGCCTTGTCTAACCAGTCTCGTCTCACGTCCGGGTCCCGCGTGTCGATCGCCCGGTGCGCCGTCGGTCTCGCCGCATCGCTCGCCGCGCTGCCCGCCGTCGCCGGCACGACCGTCGGCTTCCCCGAGTACCCCTCGCTCAGCCCCGACGGCGAGCGCGTGGTCTTCTCCTGGGCGGGCGATCTCTGGGCGATGTCGACCGAGGGAGGCGTCGCGATGCGCCTCACCTCACACCCCGCCGACGAACGCCGAAGCGCCTTCAGCCCCGACGGCACGCACATCGCCTTCGAGTCCGACCGCGTGGGCAACCGCTCGATCTACACCATGCCGCTGATCGAGATCGGCGACTCGGCCGTCGGCGGCCCGGTCGTCGGCGGCGAGATCACCCGCGTCACCGTTGCCCCGACCGGGCAGACGCTCGGCGGCTTCACGGCCGACGGCGAGTCGATCATCTTCTCGTCGAATCAGGACCCCTCGATCTACCGCATGGCGCGCATGTTCACCGCGCCGATCGGCGGCGGCCCGGTCGAGCGGGTCACCCCCGCCTTCGGCACGCTGCCCCGCCAGGGCGCCGATGGCACCGTGATCTTCAACCGCGGCTATTGGAACTGGGAACGCCCCGCCTACCGCGGCCCGGGCGACCTCGATCTCTGGACCATGTCGCCCGACGGCACCTTCACCCAGCGCACCTTCAGCGACGGCAACGACGGCGACGGGCACCTGTTGCCCGACGGGTCGATCGTGTTCGTCTCCAGCCGCGACGGGCAGAACAACGTCTGGCACCTCGGCGCGAACACCGACGACCGCGGCACGTCGCTCCGCCAGCTCACGCGCTTCGCGCCCACCCAGGCCGAAGGCACCATCGCCCACGGCGTGCGCGATCTGGCGGTGTCCGCCGACGGCACCACCGCCGCCTTCTGCGTCTGGGACACGCTCTACACGCTCGACCTGACAGACGCCGCCGCCGAGCCCGTGGCGCTCGCGCCGATCGCCTCGGTCGATTCCGATGCGCTCGACCACGACCGGATGGACTTGGACCGCCGCGTCAACGAGGCGGCGATGAGCCCCGACGGCAACACCATGGCGGTCGCGGCGCGGGGTGAGATCTTCGTGCGCTCGACCAAGGACGATCGCCCGACCCGCCGCGTGACCGAGACCGTCGCCCGCGAGCGTGACCTGGCGTGGAGCCCCGACAACGCACGCCTCTACTTCGCGAGCGACGAGTCGGGCCGATACGCGATCTACGAGGCGACCGTGACGCTCGCGCGGCCGGACCTCGAGCCGGCGGACCCCGAGGA
>CAYQAD010000277.1:0-3541 GCA_964415125.1 uncultured Phycisphaeraceae bacterium
GTCACGCGCTTGGGGGGATGCCGATGTCCTCGTTCCAGAGCTCGGGGTGCTCGGCGATGAACGTGCGCATGAGGTCGATGCAACGCTGGTCGTTCGCGTGGACGAGCTCGACGCCCTCGGCGGCGAGCCAGTCCTCGCGGCCTTGGAAGGTCTCGGCCTCGCCGATGACCAATCGGGGGATCTTGTGCAGCACCGCGGCGCCCGAGCACATGGCACAGGGGGAGAGGGTGGTGGCCATGGTGAGGGTGTGCCAGTCTCGGCGTCGGCCGGCGGCGCGGAGTGTGGCGGTCTCGCCGTGGGCGGTGGTGTCGCCGGTCTGGACGCGGAGGTTGTGGCCGGCGGCGACGATCTCGCCGGCGGGGGTGATGAGCGCGGCGCCGATGGGGATGCCGCCCTCGTCGCGGGATTTGAGGGCCTGGGCGTACGCGGCGTCGAGGGCGCGGCGATCGTTGTCGTTGAGCGGCGTGCGTGGGCTTCGGTCGGCGTGGTCGGGCATCGTGGTGGATGGTACTGGTAGGCTCGCGGTATGGACGAGCATGTGCATCGGGAGATCGCGGGTGGCGGGCTGGTGGTGTTCGACCATCCGCTGATCAGGCACAAGCTGACGCTGTTGCGGGGCGCCTCGCTCGGGCATCGCGGGTTTCGTGCGCTGCTCGCGGAGATCGCGGGGCTGATGGTGTACGAGGTGACGCGTGAGTTCCCGACCGAAGAGGTCGAGATCGAGACGCCGATGGAGCGGACGACGGGCGTCCGGCTGCTCGGGCACATCACGGTGGTGCCGGTGCTGCGGGCGGGGCTGGGGATGGCCGAGGGGATTCTGAGCGTGATGCCCGAGGCGCGGGTGGGGCATCTGGGGCTCGCGCGGGACGAGCGGACGCTCGAGCCGGTGGCGTACCTGAACAAGCTGCCGGCGACGATGGGCGACGCGCCGGTGGTGCTGGTGGACCCGATGCTCGCGACGGGTGGGAGCGCGATCGCGGCGATCGAGATGCTGCGCAGCGAGGGGGCGAGCGATGTGCGGCTGATCTGCCTGGTGGCGTCGCCTGAGGGCGTGGCGCGGCTGCGGGAGGCGTGCCCGGACGTGACGATTTACGCCGCGGCGGTGGATCGGTGCCTGAACGGGCAGGGCTTCATCCTGCCCGGCCTTGGGGACGCGGGCGACCGGATGTACGGCACGACCGAGCCGGGCTGAGCGCTGGTTTGGGGGCGTGCGCCGATGCGGGGGTGCTCGATTGTCGGTGAGCGCTGTTATCGGCGGCCGATGTGGCGTCCGTGTGGTGTTATCACGATGCGCGCGTGTGTGGCGGTGCACCGTGTGGGCTGAGTAGCCGATGGTGGGTGCGAGGTGTTGTGGCGCTGGTGTTTGGCGTCGGTGTTTGGCGTTGGGCATCGTGTGTGGTGAGGGGTTGGGATGGACGCTGTCCGTCGGGTTCGCGTGACGTACGCGATCGCGCTGCTCGTGATCGCGTCGCTCACGGTGACCTCGCAGATCAAGGTGCGTGGCGTGATCGACCAGATGCGGTCGGACGGCACGGTGATCAATGTCGCGGGTCGGCAGCGCATGCTCAGCCAGCGGATCGCGGCGTCGGCGGTGCTTGCGGCGTCGGCCGAGTCGGGCGAGGTGCGGGCGAGGGCGCTGGCGGCGATGGACGACGCGGTTGAGACGCTCGGCGCGAGCCACGCGGGCCTGGTCGGTCGCGACTCGGCGGTGGGCTCGCGCGGCGAGCGCGTGGCGCTGGGGGGCGACAACTCGGCGCAAGTGGCGGGCATGCTCGCGACGATCGACGAGGAGTATCGGGCGCTGGTGGCCGGGGCTGCGGGGCTGCGCGGCGTGATCGAGTCGGGCGGCGCTGGTGGGCTGGCGGCGGCGCGGGATGTCGCGGCGCACGCGGACGTGTTTCTCGGCGAGATGGACGCGATCGTGCGCGCGTACGAGCGCGACTCGGCGGCGAAGGTCGCTCGGCTCGCGGGCGTCGAGCTTGCGCTGGGGTTTCTGACGCTTATGGCGCTGGCGTTCGAGGCGTTGCTGGTGTTTGAGCCTGCGTCGCGTGCGGTGCGGCGGGCGCTGGCGGCCGAGCGTGAGGCGGGGCAAGCCAAGGCCGAGTTCCTGGCGAACGTGAGCCACGAGATGCGGACGCCCATGACCGCGATCGTGGGATACGCCGAGCTGTTGGACGACGATGGATTCCGCGGGGACGTGGAGGCTGCCCGAAAGGCGCGGGCTGCGATCCGGTCGAGCGGCAAGCACTTGCTGGCGATGGTGGACGACGTGCTCGATCTCTCGCGGATCGAGGATGGAAAGCTCGAGCTCAAGCGGCTGCCTGTGGACGTGCGCTCGATCGCCAACGAGGCAATGCTGGTGGTGCGGCCGGCGGCGGAGCTCAAGGGCGTCGATCTCACCGTGGCGTACGAGGGCGATGTGCCGGCGTGGTTCGCGTCGAATCCGACGCGGCTTCGCCAGGCGTTGGTGAACCTGCTCGGCAACGCGGTGAAGTTCACCGAGCGCGGGTCGGTGGGGCTGCGGGTGGCGTGGGACGCGGGCGCGCGGGAGCTTCGGCTTGCGGTGGTGGACACGGGCATCGGCATGACGCCCGAGCAGCTGGCGCGGGTGATGAAGCACGAGGCGTTCACGCAGGCCGACGCGAGCGTGACGCGGCGCTTCGGGGGGACGGGGCTCGGGCTGCGGATCTCCGCGGCGTTGGCGGCGCATCTCGGTGGTGCGATCGAGGCCGAGTCGGTCGAGGGCGAGGGGAGCACGTTCACGATCGTGCTGCGCGATGTGGTCGGGTGCGACGGGCCGCCGGCAACGCCCCAGGCCGAGACGCACGTGGCGGGATCGCTGGACGGGCGGCGCGTGCTGCTCGTGGACGACAGCGTGGACAATCGCAGGCTGATCGGGTTCCATCTGCGCAAGGCGGGCGCGGCGGTGGACGAGGCGGAGAACGGCGCGGTTGCCTGCGAGATGGTGTTGGGGGCGGTTGGTGATGCCGAGGGTTCGTACGACGTGGTGCTGATGGACATGCAGATGCCCGTGCTCGATGGCTACAGCGCGGCGAGGCGTCTGCGCACGGCGGGTGTGGGGCTGCCCATCGTCGCGCTGACGGCGCACGCGGCGCACGGCGAGCGGGCCAAGTGCCTCGGCGCGGGGTGCAGCGCGTACATGACCAAGCCCGTTGATGTGCCGGCGCTGATCGCGGCGTGCTCGCCGGCGGTTGCGCGGGCGGCGTGAGCCCGCGAGATGTGATCGCGTGATGTCGGCGCAAAGACACGCCGCCCGGTTTGAGCTGGGCGGCGCGTTTGGGTTGTGGGATGTGTGGGTGTGCTAGACGGCGAAGGAGGAGCCGCAGCCGCAGGAGGTGGAGGCGTTGGGGTTCTGGAAGACGAAGCCTCGGCCCATGATCTCGTCCTTGAAGTCGACGGTGGTGCCGGAGAGGTAGAGGAGGCTCTTGGGATCGCAGACGAGCTTGATGCCGTGCTGCATGAAGACCTCGTCGGTCTCCTTCTGGGTCTCGGTGAGGTCGAGGACGTAGGAGAAGCCGGA
>CAYQAD010000278.1:0-3519 GCA_964415125.1 uncultured Phycisphaeraceae bacterium
GACGGCGCGGTGACCCTGAGCGATTTCAGCTTCTACCTCGCACTCTGGGGCGCCGGCGATGCCGATGCCGACGTCACGACCGACGGCACGGCCAACGGCATCCCCGACGGCATCGTGACCCTGAGCGATTTCAGCTTCTACCTCGGCCAGTGGGGCGCCGGCTGCCCGTAACGCCGTGGACCCTCGCACGCGCCGGGCACATCCCATGACTCCTCGGCACGACGCGCCCGGCACCTCGCCGAGCGCGTCGTGTCCATTCCAGTAGCCTTGCGGGCATGACGCCCGCTGCGCTCACACACGCTCCGTCGACGCGCTGGCCGCGCGTGCGCGTGTACGCCATCCCCGTGGCGCTGCTCGTGGCGATCGGCCTCGCGAGGCTGACCACCGGCGGGTACAAGGTCGACACGGCCTTGTATCTGGGCGTGGCGAGCGACATGGTCGAGACGGGGCGGTGGTGGACGCCCCACGCCGGCAGCGTGCCGTACTTCAACAAGCCGCCGCTGGTGCTCTGGTTGCACGCGGCCGTGATCGAGCTCGTGGGCCCCTCGCTGGTCGCGGCCCGGCTCGTGCAGATCGCGCTGGCGGCGCTGGCGGTGCTGGCGGCCACGCACATCGCGAGGCTGCTGTCTGGGCCGACGGTCGGCCTGCTCACCGGCTGCATGTTCGCGCTGACGCTTCCGATGGTGGCGCATCTCAACCGTGTGCTGCTCGACTACGCGGTCGTCGCGCTGATGCTCGCGGGCGTGATGCTGATCGTCCACGCGTGGAAGCGCGATGCGCGCGGCACCTCGGCGGCGCTGCACGCCGGGGGCGCGGGCGTCGCGGTTGGTCTTGCGATGCTGTGCAAGCCGCTGTTTGCCATCATCGCGCTGCCCATCATGGCGGTGTGGCTGATCGCCCAGCGTCGCGCGCGGCTGGCGGCGTGGCTGGTGCCCAGCGCCGTGGTCGCGGTCGTGGTCGCGGCGCCGTGGCATCTTTCCATGCTGCAGATCCACGGCGAGCTGTTTGAGAGCCAGTACTTCGGCCGCGAGATCGTGAGCCGAACGAGCAACCGCGAGGGCTTCGGCGATCGCCCGTGGTGGACCTATCTCTGGTTCATCGTCCGCGAGTTCCACCCCTGGCAGCTCATGCTCTACGCGATGCTCGGCACGCTCGCGGCCGCGGCGATTCGGCCAGGCGGGCGCCACCGCCTGCGCCGCCACGCGCCGGCGATCGCTTTCGCGTTGGTCTGGGCGGGCGCGTGGCTGGTGCTGCTCTCGCTGTTCGGCGACAAGCGCGTGCGGTACATGATGCACGTCTGGCCGGCCCTCGCGTTGCTGGGCGCGATCTGGCTCGTGCGGCTTTCGCCCATGGTCCTCCGGCGATCCGGCACGCGGTTCTGGGGCAGGCTCGCGGGTGTGCTCGCCGTGCTCGGCGCCGGCGCCGCGACGGCCGGCCTGATCTGGGGGACCGACGGCCCGGAAGACCACTGGGAACCCGTCCACGCCTTCGTCCGCGCGTTACCCGATGACACGCCCCTTTGGGAGGTGCTGCGCCACCCGCCCGAGCCGGCGGAGATCGCGATCGAGGCCGGCCGATGGCCCGAGCCGATGGTCTACGGCTCGCCCGCGATGTTCCGCACGCCGCCCGAAGGCGCTGTGGTGCTGATGGACATGCCCATCTACGACAACCTCAAAGTCCACGTCTCGAAACAGCCCAGCCTGCCCCGCGTCGGAGTGCTCTTGCGGGCCGAGGAGGCCGTCGCGGTGCGTTGGAACCCCCGCTGGGCCGAGGCCGTAGAGTCGTTCGCCGAGCTCGAGCGGTAGCCGCGCGCCGCCGACGCGGCTCGTGCATTGGCGATATCGGGATGCTCTACGCGACTGTCGGGTGGGTTGACTAGGAGTTGCCGGCGGCCGCGCGATGTGGTCCTCTTTCCCGTGTTTGTTATTGACAACTCGTTCTCATTGAGGCATAGTTCACCAGTGCTGCACCGCCGGATTGCCATTCTGCTCATCGTGTCGATGCTCGCATCGATGGGCGTGGCGCGGTGGTTCCACGTGGCAACCGCCCACGCAACGCCCGCCGAAGGTGACGCCGCGATCCAACTGGTCGGCCACGGCTGCTCGCACGCGGGCTGCAACCCGCCGGCCGCTCCGCAGCAGCTTCCGGGCGAGTCGGATTCCGATCAGGATCCCGAGACAGATCCGGCCCAGGACCCGGCCCCGGATCGTGAGCCTTCGGACCCGTGCGATATCTGCAGCGACCTGACGCGTCACATGAACGCGGCCCCGTCGCTGTCACTCCCGGCGGTGCTTCTCGCGTCGCCGCCCACGGTGCAGCGCTGCGACGCCACCGTCACGACCCGCTGGACCCCGCTGCGCGTGGTCGACTCGCGGGGCCCCCCGGCCGTCGCCCTTCTCGGCTGACCGGCTTTGTCCGCGCTCGATTCTCATCGCGGACTTCACTCCAGACATATTGCTCTCATCGCGCTGTTTCGGCCCCCGCTCTTGCGACGCCGCGGCGCGGCCGCACCGATCCCCTCATCGGAAGGATCGACATGCCTCGGCCTCTCGGGCACCGTGCATTCACGCTCATCGAGCTGCTGGTGGTCATTGCGATCATCGCCCTGCTGATCGGCATCCTGTTGCCGTCGCTCGGCGGTGCCCGCGCCACGGCCCAGCAGATCGCGTGCGCCTCGAATGTGCGCTCGTTGCAGGTCGCCCAGGTCATGTACGCGGACGCGAACGACGACGCGCTCGTCGATGTCGGGTACTCCCACGGCGGCGCGATCGACGCCGCGGCCGAGCAGGGCTCGTGGATCACGACGCTCGAGGCGTTCTACGACGCGCCCCTCGTGCGGCGCTGCGCCTCCGACCGGTCGCAGCACTGGTCCGAGGCCGACGGCGGCGCGGGCGTGCCCGTGCCCAACTCCAACGGCCGGTTCCGCCTGAGCTCGTACGGCGTGAACAACTTCCTCACCCAGTTCGCCCCGCTCGAACCCTACACCTCGATGCGACGCATCCCCAAGCCTTTCGCGACGATCCAGTTCCTCGAGATGACCGAGACCGGCGACTTCGCCGGCTCGGACCACCCGCACGTCGAGGGGTGGTACAACCGCCGCCGACCCGAGGCGACGCCCGCCGTCGCCGCCGGCGAGGTGCAGACCAACCGCCACGGCGGCGACGCTGGCACCTGGCAAGCCTCGGCCAACTGGGGCTTCCTCGACGGCCATGTCTCTCGGCTCGATTTCGCCGACACGTTCACCGACACCGCAAAGAACAGCTTCGACCCGTTACGCGCCCACTAAGGGCGTTCGCAGGAGGCATCATCCATGCGCCACACACGCACACTGCTCGCATCGCTCGCCGCCCTCGCCGTGCCCGGCGTTGCGAGCGCCCAGCACCTGACCGACATCGCCCTAGCCGTCGTCGATGACCGCATCGAGACCGGCATCTTCGGGGGGGGCGGCGTCACCGCCGGCGAGCGCGTCTTCGTCGCCGAGTTCGGCGCCGAGGGCTTCCCCGACTTCACCGCCGACCC
>CAYQAD010000279.1:0-1235 GCA_964415125.1 uncultured Phycisphaeraceae bacterium
GATGATGTCGGCCCCGAGGTTGTTCTGCACCTCGATCGCCCGCTCCGGCGTCAGCCTGATCCTCGCGCCGTCGATCACGCTGGAGAACGTCACGCCGTCCTCGTCGACCGCGTTCCGGTCCGCCATCGAGTACGCCTGGTACCCGCCCGAGTCGGTCAGGATCGGGCGATCCCAGCCCATGAACTTGTGCGCCCCGCCCATCTCACGCACCAGCTCGTCACCGGGGCGGAGCAGCAGGTGGTACGTGTTGTTCAGCAGGATCTCGGCGCCCGTCTGGGCGACCAACTCGGGCAGGATGCCCTTGACCGTGCCGCGGGTGCCCACGGGCATGAACGCGGGCGTGCGGAAGCTGCCGTGCGGCGTCGAGACCACGCCCGTGCGAGCATGCCCAACCATCGACCGATGCGTCACCTCGAACTGCAGCGAGTCGAACCGCGCGCTCATGCCCCCGCCCGCTTCTCACGCGACGCTTTCTCCAGCAGCTTCTTCTCCCGCTCGGTCAGGCTGGCAATGCCCTTCTCGCGCACCTTCGCGAGCACCCGGTCCACGTCCGCCTCGCTCACGCCAGACTTCCGCCCCCTCGCGGGCTTCGCCGGCTTGTTCGAGTTTCGGAACACGTCGAAGAAGTCGCGCAGCAGGTGCGCGTTGCGGATGAAGAAGAACCCCGCGATCGCGCCGCCGACGTGGGCCGCGTCGCCGCCCGCGTTGTTGCCCCCGACCATCAGGTTGAATCCCGCGATGCCGACGTACCCGTACGCGAGCCACTTCAGCTTGAGCGGCACCGGCGGGAAGATGAGCATCACCTGCATGTCGGGCGCGATGCGGGCCGCCGCGACGATCACGCCAAAGACGCCCGCCGACGCGCCGATCAGCTTCGTCGTCGCGTGGACGTCGAGCGAGCCGGGCAGCGCGCCGTTGGTCAGCATCCCCACGCCGTTGAGAATCAGGTACAGCAAGCCGCCGCAAATGCCGCACATCAGGTAGAACGCCGCGTACCGCTTCGAGCCGAGGTACTGCTCGACCATACCGCCGAAGATGTACAACCCGAACATATTGAAGAACAGGTGCAGGAAGTCGGCGTGCAGGAACTGGAACGTCACCAGCCGCCAGACCTCGAGCCGAGCAAAGCCCCAATGGGTCGAGAACGAGAACCACTCCTTGATCTGCGGATCCAGGCCCGTCATGACACCAAAGAGAAACACCGCGACGTTGACGATGATCAGCCAGGTGTTGAA